>CAZFGE010000006.1:0-11823 GCA_964518415.1 uncultured Muribaculaceae bacterium | reverse complement strand
GTGATAAATATAAAGATAGTGACATAAGAATTGAAGATATTATACTTAAAGATTTTTTCTATTTATACGATAATGAGAATAATAAAATTTCTTTAAACGAAGCACTAACAAAGTGTTTTCCAAAAGCACATGAAAAATTAAAAAAATATATAAAGGAAAAATATGGTGTTGAATCATACACTAAAATCAAAAAATGTAAGATTATATTTAAAAAAAACAAACACTTAAATAATTGAAAAAAACATATAATTATAGTATAATTATTTCATAAGATGGAGGCTAGAAAAAATGAGTTTTATAAAAAAACATAAAAAATTGTGTATTGTTGGTTTAATATTGGTCATTTTGCTTATCATGCTTGTCCTAATATTAAAAAGATTTAGTGTTGACTATAGTTTAGATGAATATGGAGATAGACTTGAAGGTATTGAAAAGGTTGAAATCAAAAAGTCTGAATCAGATAAACTTGTATCTGAAATTAAAGCGTTAGATCAAGTAAAAAAAGCAAACTACAGATTAAAAGGAAGACTTGTATATATCGAAATAGAATTTAATGAAGATGTAAGTGTTGAGACAGCTAAAGAAATAGCTTCAAAATCATTAGATTATTTTACTGATAAACAAAAATCATTTTATGATTTTGAATTTATCTTATCAAATGAAAAAGATATTGAAGGATATCCAGAACTTGGTTCAAAACATAAATCTAGTGATTCAATTGTATGGTAGGTGAATTATGAATAAAAAAACAATAATAATTATTATAACAACATTAGTAGTATTTTTACTTGGTATAATAACATACTTTACTTTAACACATCAAGACAGTAACACACTTACGCTTTTAGAAAAACAATGGATTCAAAATCATAAAAATAATATGATTGATATTGATATACAAAATGATATTCCAATATTTTCATATGATGGTGAAGGACTAATATATGAATTTTTAGCTGATTTAGAAAAGGATACCGAGCTAGGTTTTAATAAACTTCCGCTTAATAGTGATAACAAATCAGCATATTCAATTAGAATGACTGATAAATTAGAAAAAAATGATATTGTAATGTATGAAGACAATTATGCATTAATTTCTAAAGAAAATGTAAAATATAATTCTTTAAGTAGTATTAGGAACATTACAGTAGGTGTTTTAAATAATAATTTAGATGATGTTAATTATTATTTAAAAGGTGAAAATGTTACATTTAAAACATATGATAAAGTAATAGATTTAATAGAAGCTGTAAAAGAGTCTAATGTTAATGCAATAGTGCTTCCAAAATCTATGTATCTAAAAGAAATATTAGAGAATAATTTAACAATTTCATATAATATAACTGAAATGAAAGAAAATTTAGTTATTAGACTTGGAAATGAAAAGAAATTAAATAATATTTTTAAAAAATATTTTGAAAAATGGCTTAATGAATCATTTGAAACATCATTTAGTAATAATTTATCAAATAATTTTTACGAATATACAAAAGTTAATGATGATGATCAAGTAAACTTTAAAAGAAAAAGATATAAATATGGATTTGTTGCAAATGTTCCATATGATAAATTAATAAATAATAGATTAGTTGGATATAATAGTGAATTAATAAAAGAATTTTCTAAAATATCCGGAGTAGAAGTTACATTCCATGAATATGATTCATATGCTGCGCTTGTAAAAGATTTTAACGCAAATAAAATTGATTTCTTCTTTAATCAAACAAGTAATGATAAATATGATATGGATGTTACTATTATTCCTGCAATAAATGATGCAGAAATAGTTGTGTTATCTAATATAAAAAACGATATTATAATTAACTCTGTTAGTTCTATAAAAGACTCTAAAGTGTTAGTTGTAAATAATACTATAATTTCTAAGTATTTAGAAGATAATAAAATAAATGTTAAAAAATATAATAATATTGATTTACTTCTTAAACATATAAATAAATCAAGCATTATTGTAATTGATAAAGCTACATATGAGATGTACAAAACATCAAAATTAAAAGATTTTGAGATTAATTATAATTTTAGACTTGATGATGGTTATAACTATACAGCAAGAGAAATTAAAGATAATCATTTATTTAACAATTATTTTGCTTTTTACTTAACATTTGTCAATACTAAAGGTATTACAACTAGAATTGATTATAAGACATTTGAAGTTGCAAGCAAACTTGCTTTTGTTAGACCACTTTTAATTAGTATAATTGCAATTATAATACTTTTAATAGTTTCTATTGTAACTAAGAATTATAAAGAGAAAAAGGAAGCTCAAAAAATTGGCGTTTCAAAAGAAGATAAATTAAGATACATTGATATGCTAACATCTTTAAAAAATCGTAATTATTTAAATGATTCAATAGAAAGATGGGATGAATCAGAAGTATATCCACAAACAATAATTATTGTTGATTTAAATAATGTCGCTTATATTAATGATAATTATGGCCATAATGAAGGTGATAATGTTATTAAAGAAGCAGCAAATATTTTGATTAAAAATCAAATGGAACAAAGTGAAATAATTCGTACAAATGGTAATGAGTTCTTAATATATTTAGTTGGCTATGAAGAAAAACAAGTAGTAACTTATATTAGAAAACTATCAAAAGAATTTAAAGATCTTGAACATGGATTTGGTGCTGCAATAGGTTATAGTATTATAGCTGATGGATTAAAGACAGTTGATGATGCAATAAATGAAGCAACACTTGATATGAAAACAAATAAAGAAGAAGCACAAGATTAAGTGTTTCTTTTCTTTTTGTTTTTTGATATAATTATCATAGGTGAGAATATGAAAAAACTTATTGAAAATAAATATGTAAAAAATTTTTATAATATTTTAATGACTCCAGCAATAAGAGTATTGCCTGGTAATTTAGCATATTATATAGTATTATCACTAGTGCCAATTGTAGCTCTAGTTGCAGCACTATGCTCTAAATTTTCATTATCAACTGAAGATATTAGAAATTTTTTTGATATTATTCTTCCAAATAATGTTGAAGATATTTTATATTCAGTATTTAATAGTGTTAATGGAGATACCATAAGTGCATGGTTTGTGATACTTGGTTTTATTATTGCAAGCAATGGTGCTCATTCTATAATTCTATCAAGTAATGTTTTATTTAAAATTGAAAATAAAGGTATTATCGAAAGAAGAATAAAATCATTGTTTTTAACACTAGTATTAGTTTTCTTGATTTTATTTATTATAGTAGTACTTGGATTTGGTAATATAATATTAAGCTTTATACTTAGCATTAAATGGTTTAAGTCAATATCTGATGTTGTATATAATTCATTTATTTTCTTAAAATGGCCGGTTGCAATATTATTTATATTCTTATTAATAAAGGTAATCTATACAATAGCGCCTGATAAACATATACCGAGTAAATATATGAATAGGGGAGCATGGTTTACAACTATAGGCCTTATTATCTCTTCATTAATATATTCTTATTATGCAAATAATATAGCTAATTATAGTTATATATATGGTAATTTAGCAAATATTATGGTACTTATAATGTTTGTATATGTTATATCTTATTTTTTAGTAGTAGGAATTGCTTTGAATGCAAATATTTATAATATAGAAAAAGATGGTGAGTAAGCCATCCTTTTTTTGTTACAAAAAAAAGAATACTTTAGTATTCTTATTCAGCAGAAATTTCTTTTACGTTTGTTCTAGCGTTTTTCTTTAAAGTTCTAAGTTCTCTCGCACTCATTTTAACTTTAGTACCATCTTCTAATGTTACTTTTTGTAAGTTAGGAAGTTGAGCATGTCTAGTAGCTCTTAGAGAGTGTGATCTTCTATTTCCAAATAAAGGTTTTTTAGCAGTTGCTTTTATAGCCATAATATTCCCTCCTTTAATTCATCTATGCCTTATAATTTTACTATAAAAATCGATTAAAGTCAAATAATTCTTAACAAAAACTATAAAATATAGTAAAATTGTTTTAGGAGGTAATGTTATGATTTATACACCACTTTATATAAAAACTGACTATTCACTATTAACAAGCTTAATTAAGATAGATGATTTAATAGAATTTGCCCTTAAAAACAATATTAAATCATTAAGTATAACTGATGATAATTTATGTGGTGTAATTGAATTTTATAATAAATGTATAAATAATAACATAAAACCTATAATTGGACTTGAACTAAAAATCAAAGATGTTAATTTAGTATTATATTGTAAAAACTATAAAGGATATTTAAACTTAATTAAGATAATGTCCCTTAAAGAAGAAAGTAAACTAACACTTGATAGCTTAAATAATAATCTAGAAGATATTATATTAATAATTCCTTTTAAATATCAAAAACTAATAGATAAATTTAAATGTAATGATATATTTATTGGCTATGAGAATAAAAAAGAAGAAGAAAGTCTTGGAAGTAATAAATTATATATAAAAGAAACCTTATATCTAGAAAAAAATGATTCTAAATATTTAAAATATTTATCTGCTATAAAAAATGAGAATATAGATTTAGTAGATACATCATTTGATAATTATTTATATAAATTGGATGAATTAAACTATGATTTAACAAACAACTATAAGATATATGATATGTGTAATATTGAGCTTAAATTTAATCAAGATTTAATTCCTAAATATAAATGTCCAGATAATTTAACAAGTTTTGAATATTTAAAGAAACTATGTATAGAAGGACTTAAAAAAATATTTGGTGATAGTGTAGGCATTAAATATAAAGAAAGATTAAAATATGAACTATCTGTTATAAATGAAATGAATTTCTGTGATTATTTTTTAATTGTTTGGGATTATGTGAAGTTTGCTAAAGAAAATGGTATATTAGTAGGGCCTGGACGTGGTAGTGCATCAGGATCTCTAGTATCATACTTACTTAATATTATTGAAATTGATCCTTTAAAATATAATCTTTTATTCGAACGATTCTTAAATAAAGAAAGAATAACTATGCCCGATATAGATATAGACTTTGATGGTGATAGAATAGAAGAAGTAATTGATTATTGTAAGAATAAGTATGGAATTAAAAATGTAGCATCAATTATAACATATTCAACACTCACTACTAAACAAGTATTAAGAGATGTTGGAAAAATACTTAAAATAGATGATATGGAAGTAGATTATTTTATTCGTATGTTTGATAGAAAAGATTCTATTATGGATAACTATAAAAAATCTGATAGAATTAAAAACCATGTACTTAAAAATCCTGAATTAAAAGAATTACTTGATGTTTCACTAAAATTAGAAAATATAAAAAAACATATTTCATCTCATGCATCAGGAGTAATTATATCTGATAAAGCAATAGATGATGTTATTCCTTTAGTCAACTATAAGGATGAATATTTAACTGGATATCAAGCTGAATATTTAGAGCATATTGGTCTAATTAAAATGGATTTTTTATCGCTTAAAACATTAACAACAATAAATAATTTAATATCTAATATTAAGGATTTAGATTTTAAAAACATTCCTTTAAATGATCAAGCAACAATAGATATATTTAAAAATGGTAATACTCTTGGCATATTTCAATTCGAATCTTCAGGTATGATTGAGGCCTTACAAAAATATAAAGCAAATAGTTTTGAAGATATATATAATATAATGGCTTTATATAGACCTGGACCTATGGATAATATTGATACATATATTAAAAGAAAAGATAAAATAGAAGCCGTTGACTATTACGATTCCAGATTAGAACCTATTTTAAAACCAACATACGGTATAATTATATATCAAGAGCAAATTATGCAATTGGCGAGTACTATGGCATCTTATAGTTTATCTGAGGCAGATTTACTTAGACGAGCAATGAGTAAGAAAAAAGAATCTATTTTAGTAAATGAAAAAGATAAGTTTATAAAAAGATCCGTTGAAAATGGTTTTAATGATGAGGTGGCAACCACAATATATAATTTGATATTAAAATTTGCTGAATATGGATTCAATAAAGCACATGCAGTTGCTTATTCTGTTTTATCTTATAAAATGGCTTATATAAAAGCTCATTATCCTGCTATATTTATGAAGGAAATATTAGATTCAACAATAGGAAGTATAATAGATACAAAAGATGCAATTAATAATGCCAGAGATAATTCTGTTAAAGTATTAAGCCCAGATATTAATTTAAGTATGAACAATTATGTTATAGATGAAAATAAGCTAATATATCCATTTATAAATATAAAAAATATGAATATACAAGCATCAAATAACATCATTATAAATAGACATGATGGATATAAAGATATATTTGATTTTATAACAAAAGTTGATTTAAAAATAATTACTAAGGAGGTATTTAATGCTTTAATATATTCTGGAGCTTTTGATAAATTAGGATTTAATAGAAAAACTTTAATTGAAAACACTGATGTTATTTTAAATTATGCTGAACTTGTATCTGATTTAACTGAAGATTTAGTAGAGGTACCTAATATTATAGAATATGAAGAATATAGTGATTCTGAAATATCTAAATATGAATATGAGTACTTAAATATATATTTAAATATTCATCCAGTGACTCTATATAGAAAAAAATATAATTATCCAATATCTACAAAAGGAGTATCAAATTATATGAGTAAAAATATTCATATAATAGGTAAGATAGATAAGTTTAAAAAGATAACTGCTAAAAATGGGAAAGATATGGCATTTATGACTATATCTGATGAATATGGAGATATGGAGTGTACGATTTTTAGTGAAGCTCTATCAAATATTCCTGATATTGATATTGGTGATATTGCTATTATTTATGGTAAGACTAATAGTAGGAACGGTAAAGATCAAATAATAGTTAATAGTATTAAGATAATAGAAAAAGTATAAATATATTAAAAACATAACTTATTTGTAGGTTATGTTTTTTATTATTTAGTCTATAATACAATGCCGTTTGTATTGACAAAATCGCCCGGGGGGGGTATACTTTAGATATAGTAAAATAGAAGGGATGTTAATATGAAAAAAAGTTTTATATTAGGAATAATAATAGGCGGAATTATATTTGGATCTAGTGTATTTGCCATTTCTAATTATTTATATTCTTCAAATGAAGTATCATATACTCCAAGTGATACAACATGGAACGTAAGTGATGTAAAAGATGCACTTAATGATTTACATGATAAAGTAAAAAATTATATTCCAGCCCCATCAGGAAATAAACAAATAACAATATCATCAACAGGAACATCAAGTGCAGTAGATGTAACTAATTATGCTACTGCGACATGTAAAACAAGTGGGTTATATTCTAGTTGTTCTAGTTGTTGTTCAACATCAAATACACAGTCACGTACATTATTATGGTCTAATCCAAATCCATCTTCTGCATATGCTTCAAGTCCTACTGATTTAACAATTTCGTATGGTACTTCAAATTATGACACTATTATGATTAAGTTTAGATTACATACATCTTCGTCGACTGATAACTATAATAAATTTATATATTTATTAATTCCACTTGGGACAAATAACTATAAAAGTGGTGTTTCTTTTAACGATGGTACTTATTGGTATATGAGACCAGTTAATATAAAATCTTCTTCAAGTACTTCAACCACTATAACTTTTTTTAGAGACTTATGGGTAGGTGAAAACTGGGGATATTCGGCTGATAGAAATGTTCCTATTGAAATATATGGGATAAAGAATATGGCTCTTTAAAATAAAAAAACATGTATTTTTTTTGATTATATATATTGTTAAATGATTTATAATGAATTTTAGCATAAATATCATAATATATTGTTTTAACATAAAATTGAGAAATGGTATACTTGACATAGATTGAAATAGAAAGAATGACATTATAAAAAGTTTATGTTAGGAATAATAGTTGGCGCCGATGGTAATGTTCCAATTGCAATATATGGTGTTAACGGAATTAGTAATATCAAAGGCTAAACAAAATTTTTTGTCATAAAGAGTTATTCAAACTCTTTTTTTATTATTGATTTAATGATATAATTTATAGTAGGGTGAGGCTAATGAAAAAAACAAAGATAGTTGCAACTTTAGGACCATCTAGTAAAGATGAAGCAACAATTAAAGAAATGATTTTATCAGGTATGGATATTGCAAGAATCAATATGAAGCATTCTACATATAAATTTGCTGAGTCAGTAATTAAAACAATTAAAAAATTAAATGATGACTTAGATACTAATGTAGCAATCATGTTAGATTTAAAAGGGCCTGATTTAACTGTTGGCAAATTTGAAGGTGGAACTGCTTATTTTACAAAAGGAACAAAGATTAGAATTTACAATGATGAGATAATTGGAGATTCTACTAAATTCTCTGTTAATACAAAAGATTTTGTTAAAAAAGTAAAAGTTAATACAACTATAAAATTAGCCGATGGATTAATTGAATTATTTGTAATAGATAAAGAAGATGACTGCTTAATTTGTAATGTAATTACAGGTGGATTTATAGAAGACAATAAAGGTGTTAATATAAAAAATAGTCCTTTAGATTTACCATTTTTAAGTAATAAAGATATAGAAGATATTAAATTTGCAAATAAAATGAATGTAGACTACTTAGCTTTATCATTTGTATCTTGTGTTGAAGATGTATTAAAAGTAAATGATTTACTTATAGAGCTAGATAACTCACATATTGCAATCATCTCTAAAATTGAAACTAGTGATGCTATAGAAGATATTGATGGCATAATAGAAAATAGTGATGGTGTAATGGTTGCTCGTGGAGACTTAGGTGTTGAAATACCAATTGAAAGAGTTCCTGGAATACAAAAACAAGTAATTAGTAAATGTCATAGATATGGTAAAGTAAGTTTAGTATCAGCTGAAATGTTGCTTTCAATGGAAAACAATGTAAGACCTACTAGGGCTGAAGTAAGTGATGTTGCTAATGCTGTGTTAGACGGAGTTGATTGTGTAATATTATCAGGAGAAACAACAATTGGTAAATATCCTGTAATTACAATTGATACAATGAGTAAAATAATTGAATCAACTGAATTAGATTTAAACTATTATGAATTTATGGATAAAACTATGCGTACTGAAAAACAAGATATATCAGGCAACATTGCATATAGTACGGTTGAATGTGCAGATAGACTTAAATGTAAGTTTATAGTTGTTCCAACAATGAGTGGATATACTGCAAAAAAAATAAGTCGATTTAGACCTAAATGTCCGATTATTGCTTTATCTCCAGATAAAGATGTAGTTAAGGAATTAGCAATGTATTATGGAATATCTGCTGTACATATAGGTGATGTAAAAACATTTGATAAAATGATGAAAGTAGTACATGATACAGCAGTTAATTTAGGAAGTAATACAGGCGATAAAGTTATTATTACAGGTGGATATCCATTTAGAGAAGTTAAACATACAAACTTTATGAAGATTGAAGAAATATAAAAAGGGGTTGATAATATGCTAGGTGAACAATTTAAATTTGATTTAGAAAAATCTAAAGCATTAGAATCTAACATTATCAAAGGAAATAAATACCGTTTTACTATTTTAAGTGATAGATTAATTAGAATGGAATATAGTGAAGAAGGTACTTTTGAAGATAGACCAACTGAACTTGTTTGGTATCGTAATATGCCAAAAGTAGATTACAAAGTAAAAGAAGATAAAAGAATATTAGAAATAACAACTAAATATTTTAGACTTACATATTTAAAAAATAAACCATTTAATGGTGGTAAGTTTAATTCTATGAAGTATCTAAGAGTTGAACTATTAAATTCAGATAAAATTTGGTATTATAATCATCCTGAAGTTAGAAATTATGGTGCTCCAGGAATGAGCTTGGATGATAAAACAAAGTTAAAACTTCAAAAGGGATTATACTCAATAGATGGTTTTGCTTCTATTGATGATTCTAAGTCTAATATATTTACAAGTGATGGTAGTATAGAAGCTAGAACTGGAAATAATATAGATTTATATCTATTTATGTATTTAAAAGATTTTGCTTTATGTTTAAAAGATTACTTTGCAATTACTGGAAGCCCTGCTTTAATACCTAGATATGCATTAGGTAACTGGTGGAGTAAAAATCAAAATTATGATGATGCTACATTAAAGGAATTGATAGATACATTTGAAGCAAAAAGAGTACCAATATCAGTATTATTGCTTGATAATTGTTGGCATTATAATCATTATAATGAAAAATTTATTGATTCAGGATTTTCATGGAATCATAATAACTTTAAAGCACCAAATAGTATGATTAAATATCTACATTCTAAAGGAATTAGATTAGGTTTAAATATTAATCCAATAGATGGATTATATCCAACAGAAGATCATTATGAACAATTATGTAAGAATTTAAATACAGAAGAAGAAATAATACCATTTAATGTATATGATTCTAAATTTATTGATGTTTATTTAAATGTTCTTATTCATCCACTAGATAATATGAACGTTGACTTTTATTGGATAGATGAAGAGAGAAGTGAACACTTAAAAGAATTATTTTACCTAAATCATTATCACTTCTATGATATGATGAGAAATTATAAAAGAAGGCCAATGATTTTAGCTCGTAATACAAGTATTGCTGCTCATAGATATCCAGTATTATATTCTGGTAAAACAATAGTAAGTTGGGATACTTTAAAAATGATTCCTTTATTTAATGCAAGTGCTACTAATAGTGGTGTTTCATTTTGGTCTCATGATATTGGAGGATACTATAAAGGAATTGAAGATAATGAGTTATATACAAGATATGTTCAACTTGGAGTGTTCTCACCAATATTGAAGTTTGGTTCAGATGAAGGAGAATATTATAAAAGAGAACCATGGAGATGGGGAATTAAAACCAATGAAATTGTTAAAGATTATTTAAATTTAAGACATAGATTAATCCCATATTTATATACAGAGGCATATAAATATCATAAATTTGGTACACCTTTAATAATGCCAATATATTATAAAAATCCTGAAATGTATGATGATGATACATTTAAAGATGAATATTATTTTGGTTCACAATTCTTTGTATCACCAATTGTTAAGAAAAAAGACTATGTAATGAATAGAGCAATACATAAATTCTTCTTACCAGATGGTGTATGGTATGACTTCGTAACTGGTAAAAAATTTCCTGGAGGAAAAGAATATATTTCTTTCTTTAAAGAAGAAGATTATCCAGTATTTGCAAAAGCAGGTTCAATTATACCAATGGGTAAAAATCCATATATTAATGATACAACACCACCTGATACATTAGAAGTTCAAATATTCCCAGGAAGAAGTAATACATATAATTTATATGAAGATGATGGAGTATCTGACTTATATAAAAAAGATTTCTATTTACTTACTCAAATCGATTATAACTACATGCCAAATAACTATACAGTAATTATGAGAGCATTAGAAGGTAAAAGTGGAATTGTACCTGAGAAGAGAAATTATAAATTTGTATTTAGAAATACTAAAAAAGCAGATGATGTAATAGTTTACTTTAATGATGAACAAATAGATGCTGTATCATATGTAAAAGGAAATGATTTTATAGTATCAGTCAAAGATGTTTCATCAATTGGACAATTAACTTTAAATTGTAAGGGTAAAGATATTGAGATAAGCGCTGATAGAATTATTAATGAATATATTAAATCAATTATATCTGACTTACAAATTGAAACAAGACTTAAAGTAATGGTAGATAAAATATTATTTAATGATGAATATTCAATCAAGAAAAAAAGAATTGAAATTAGAAAAATGTCTA
>CAZFGE010000005.1:0-18760 GCA_964518415.1 uncultured Muribaculaceae bacterium | reverse complement strand
AGAACTTCCAGATGGAGTAAAATCAAAATTCATTACTAAAATTGGTAAAAAAGTTAAAGTCGTAAATACTAAATACTTAAAAAATAGAACTAGTAATGGAAAAATCAAAAGAGAAAAATAATCTCTTTTTTTTATATTAAAAAAGAAGAAACTATAAAATTTCTTCTTTTATTTTTGGATTTTTTAAAACTTCAACTAATTTATCTATTTCATCAGTTGTATTATAAAGTCCAAAACTTATTCTTACCGTATTTTTTATATTTAATTCATCTTTAAGTATTTTAGAACAATGATTTCCCGCTCTTACACATATATTGTATTTATTTAAATATATTGCAAGATCTTGAGCAAATATATCAGAGTAATTAATTGTTATAATAGATGATTCACTAAACTCATTATAAATAATTACATTATCTATTTCTTTTAGTTTTGAAATTGCATAGTCTTTTAATTCTCTTTCATATTTAGATATATTATCCATACCTATATTATTTAAATATTCTATTATACGTCCAAATCCAATCACACCTGCTATATTAGGAGTACCTGCTTCAAGTAGTGATGGTAGTTCATCATATATACGTGTGAAATCACTATCATATATACTATTCATTCCACCGCCAAATATAATAGGCTTAATATTTTTTAAAAGTTCTTCCCTGCCATATATAACACCAACACCAGTAGGTCCATACATTTTATGAGCTGAAAAAGCTAAAAAGTCTATATCTAAATCTTGTACATCAATTTTTATATGAGGTACACTTTGAGCACCATCTACAAGCACTAATATATCTTTAGAGTGAGCATAATTACAAATTTCTTTAATAGGTCTAATATCTCCTACTACATTTGATATATGAGCAATTGATATAACTTTTGTTTTATCAGTTATTGATTTTTTAACATTGTCTAACGTAATTTTATGATTATCATCTAAGTCGATATATTTAATAATTAGTCCTATCTCATCAGCTAGTTCAAACCATGGAAGAACATTTGATGCATGTTCACTTTTATCAAGTAACACTTCATCACCTTTAGATAAAACATTTTTAAAATAACCAAATATTATCTTATTTAAAGAATCAGTTGTTCCACTTGTGAAAGCTATTTCTTTAACACTATTGGCATTTATAAAATCTTTTACAAGACTTCTAACGTGTTCATATTCTTGATCTACTTTTAGACTAAGTGAATAATCTCCTCTATGAGCATTAGCGCTATAACAATTATAGTATTCACTTACCTTTTCACTTAAAACAACAGGTTTTAAAGTAGTAGCTCCATTATCAAAGTAGATAATATCACTATTTAACATTAAAAAATCCTCTCTATGCATTATATCACCTCCAATACTTTTCAATTATTTTATTTAATCTTTCATCTTCTATAGAATCAAGTAGAAAACCTTTTACAAGCAAATTAATCGCACTGTTATGATCAATTCCTCTAGATTTTAAATAGAATAATTCTTCATCGCTGAATCTACCAATTAAAGCTGCATGGTCAGCTACAACATCATTTTCATCTATTATAAATTTAGGATCTATCTTACATACATTATCATTAAATGTAATAATTCTATTATTTTGATTTAACTCGCATCCACTTATACCACTTGGAACAATACCTTCTACATTAAAATTAATTGCTCCAGATATATTAACTCCACTATTAATAACTTTACTAATTGTACTTTTAGCATTATGATTCAAATATAAATCAAAATCTTGTTTATCATTTGCTATTGTTTTTAATATATATTCAACATAAGCACCTTCACCATTTAAGTTAACTGTATCTAATTCTTTAATATTTTTTACATCATAAAATTTAGATACTTTTAAGTTAGATGCTCTATCCAAGTTATATTCATACTTTACTTTTACATTATTAGATTCTCTAAGTTCAAATAATTCAAAATTAATATTTTCTCCCAAATTAACTATAACATCTGCTTTGAAGGCATCAACATTATATACTAATTCTAATTTACTATCACATTTTGGGGTAATTATGATTTTACAAACGCCAAAAAATTCACGGCATTCATCTAATTCTACATCAATTGTATCATCAAGTTCAGTTAGTATATCATCACTTATAGTTATTCTATTCATCTTTGCCCTCTATTTCAGAAAGAATTTTTTCATAACCTTTTTCTTCTATCTCATCAACAAGTGATGCATCACCACTCATTTTTATATTCCCATTAATCATTATATGAACAAAATCAGGTTTTATATAGTCTAAAAGTCTTTGATAGTGTGTTATAAGTAAAATAGCAGAATCAGAGTTTTTATAGTAGTCCATTACATTTTCTCCAACAATTTTTAAAGAGTCAACATCAAGTCCTGAATCAATTTCATCAAGCATAATTATACTTGGTTTTAATAGTTTCATTTGAAGTATTTCATTCTTCTTTCTCTCACCACCAGAAAAACCACCATTAACAGCTCTATGAATCATGTCTTTATTCATTTTTAAATCATCGCATGCTTTATTTATATCTTTAATTAAATGCATCAAATTAAAATTTTCGCCTTCTTTTATATGAAGTGCTGTTCTTAAAAAGTCAGCATTTGTAACACCTTCTATACTAGTAGGCATTTGAAGTCCTAAAAAAATTCCAAGGCGTGCTCTTTCATCAGTAGTTAAATCATTTATATTTTTATCATCAAATAAAATTTCACCTTTAGTTAATGTATATCTACTATCTCCCATAATAACACGTGATAAAGTTGATTTGCCTGTACCATTAGGTCCCATTATGGCATGTATTTCACCTGATTTTATTTCTAAAGAAAAATCCTTTAATATTTCTTTATTATCTATTTCAACATTTATATTATTTATTTTAAGTGTATGCATTAAATCATCTCCTGTACACATTATATTTTATCAAATAATTTATTATTAAACTAGTATAAATAAGAAAAAAGAGTTAATTATTTAACTCTTCTGCCATACAATATGGATATTTAATCTCTTTTATTACTACAACTTTATCTTTATGAAGTTCAGTTTCTAGGCCCTTTACTTTAACAAGTAAATAGTTACCAGTATGTCCTATTAAATATCCATCTTTATATACCTCTGGTATAAATACTACTTTTTTACCTACAAATTTTTCAAAATAAGATTGTTCAAGTTCTTTTGATAAATTTAATAAAACTTTAACTCTTTCTTTTTTTACATTTCCATCAACTTGTTTCATATCGCATGCAGGTGTTCCTTTTCTCTCAGAATAAGGGAATACATGTATTTTAGAAAAATTAATTTTCTTAATTGTATCAATAGTTTCAATAAATTCTTCATCAGTTTCTTCAGGAAATCCTACAATAACATCTGTTGTAATAGATATATCAGGTCTAATAGATCTTAGCTCATTAACTTTATTTATAAAGTCCTCTTTCAAATATTTTCTATTCATTCTCTTTAAAACAGTATTAGAACCAGATTGAAGTGGTAAATGAATATGATCAACTAAAATATTGCTTTTTTTAAATACATTTAATACTTTATCATTTACTTCATTCATCTCAATTGATGATATTCTAATTCTCTCTAATCCTTCTATTTTAATTAAAGCATCAAGTAAATCAGCAAAGTCAAAGTCTTTAAATCCATAATGCCCTGTATGTATACCAGTTAAAACAATTTCTTTATGTCCTTTAGATACTAGTCTTTCAACTTCATTTATAACAACTCTAGGTTCTTTACTTCTAACATTACCTCTTGTATATGGAATAATACAATAAGTACAGAAATTATTACATCCATCTTCTATTTTTACATATGCTCTTGTCTTATCAAAATTATCGACATTCATCTCTTCAAAAGATGTATCCATAACGTCTTTAATATCAATAATTTTCTTTTTATTTTTTTTATATTCTTCTATATATTTAACTATATTTGATTTACCTATATTACCAAAAGCTATAGAGACTTCATCTACATTTTTAATATCATCCTTCTTATTTTGAACCATACATCCACATGCAACAATTATAGCATTAGGATTCTTCTTATATGCTTGTCTTATTACTTTTAAAGATTTTGAATCAGCTGTATTGGTTACAGTACATGTATTTATAATTGATATATCAGCTATATCAGATACACTAACTTCAGTGTACCCAGCTTCATTTAATAAATCTCTCATAACATTTGATTCATAACTATTTACTTTACAACCAAGTGTCATTATATTAAAAGTCATACTACCACTTCCTTGCTCGTATAATAATATCATATTTTATAAAAAAAAGAAATAACTATAAGTTATTTCTAAATTCTTTTAAAGCTTTTAGGAATTCTGTATTTCTCTTTATCTCATCTGATAAAGGTTCAACATCAATTGATTGTTCAAGTGATGCATGTTTAGCTTTCTTAAGTTCTTCTTCTTGAATTTTTTCATAAGATCTAATTTTAGGATATTCAATTTTAGAGTCCATCTTACCAAATATTGGTGAGATAAAATCAGTACTTTTAAATTTACTTTTCTTATTATTAGTCTCAATCTTAGTAATAGCCTTTTTAACTGGTTTAACAAGTTCTTCTTCTTTTTCTGTTAAAGTATCCATTGAATTAAATTTTTTTAACTCATTTATATTAATAATTGCTGTATCTTCTTGTTCTTTTTCATATTCATCAATAGACGCTAAATTACTATTTTGTAAGTCTTTAATACTAATAATTGCAGCTTCATCTTGTTCTTTTTCATATTCATCAATTGACTTTTGTTGTTTCATCTCTAAATTGTGTTGCATATCATTAAGCATTGCTTCTAAGTTCAATTTTTCAGGTCCATTTGAACTTGTTTCTATTTGAGTAACTTTAACAGGTTCTACCCTTTTTTCTTTTTCTCTTGGTTTAGCTTTTACAATATCTTCAATTAAATCATCTATTTCTTCTTGATCAATCATTTTATCTTTATAAATAATATATACAATAAGACCTATGATTGCTATTAAAATAATAGATGATATTATAATAAGTAAATTACTCGAAATTGAAATATTAATCATTCTAATCACTCCGTATTAATATATATCTTTTAGATAAGTAGCTAAATACATTGTAGCACAATTAAAATCTTTTTAAAATGTTTTTTAAATAATTTGTCAAAAAAAGAAGAAATTTCTTCTTATTCTGATATTGTAGGATTCATACCAATTGGTTCTACTTGAATAAATGTATTGCCATCATTAACAACTACATCACTACCATCTAGATATTTATAAGTAGTCTTACCTGCTCTTGAATCTTTATGCCATGTAATTTCTTTAGCATATCCATTAGTTATATAGTAACCTTTACCAGTTCCTATATTTTTTAAAGATTGTCTACCATAACTATCAATAGTATAGTTTTCTACCTTTAAGATTAAAATGTTTTTAAAGTGATATTGTTCACCTGTTATATAGTCTTTATGAATATTACCATTCGCATATCTTAAATAGTATTTATTAGTACTATCATACGTATATGATGCTGTCATATAATTTGAATATGGAACTTTCACATGGTTTGCAACTATACTTCCATTATCCTCTTTTGGAACAGATTCATTGATACTATCTTCTATATTTAAAACACTATTAGAAACTAAACTATCTGTTTCTATTTTCTCATCAGTTTTAGGGCTAACTGGTCCTAAATTTATTTCATCTGCACTATATTTTAAAACTAAATTATCTTCTACGTTATCAGTATTATATTCAGTTCTATAACCCTTCTTAGCTATTGCATCATTTATACCACTTGTAGATGTGATTGCTGTATGCTCTAAATTAATCTTACCAATTAAACTTTGGTCTCTTGAAAATCCTGGATCATATAGTCCATTTAAGTTATTAATTCTAAGTGATGATATATCTGACTCTGCTTGTGGAGACCAACCCCAGTGTACATATATAGCATCATTTTCCATTGCATAATCTAAGTAATAATGTCTTGAACTTCTAACAGGTCCAATTCTTGATACATCTTGATCTTTAAATACTGCAAGCATACGAGTTATTCCACCTTCTACAATAAACTCATACACTATTTGAGCTTTATCAAGACCTGAGTGATATGGACGTGCTTGATTATGATTATTAATCATAACAGCTATTGGTCTTGCTTTGGATTCAGTATTAAAAATGCTTATCTTTTTAGGTACCTCTTCTTTAGTCTCAGGTTTTAATTTTTCTTTTATTTCTTTTACAGCCTCAGGTTTAAATACAATTGCGCATAAAACCAAAATGCATATAATAATTATAAGACTTATAACACATGTAACTATTTTTTTACTCTTACTCATATTTTTAAATTTTCCAATTAACTTTTTCATACTTCACCTATCCTAAATTAATTATAGTATAAAAAAAAGAATTTTACAATTCTTTAATTTTTTATCTCATAAATGCAATGTAAAGTAAAAATACAAAATATATGATACTTAAAATAGAACCATTTATTTTATCACTTGTACTTGATTTATATTTAATTCCAAGAGCACTTGTAATTAAAAGTCCTCCTACAAATCCTCCAATATGAGCAGCTATATCAATACCAGGAATCATAAAACCTAACATTAAATTTAATACTATAACTGGTACAATTTGACTTCTAAGCGCAGTTCCTAAATATACTCTATAGTGATATCCAAATATAAGTAAAGCACCAAATAAACCAAATATTGCACCACTTGCACCTAATGAATAAGTATTATCAGGTAAGAATAGCATTGACATCATACTAGATGTAATGGCACTAAACAAGTAAATTATTATATATTTCTTTTTACCAATAAAACTTTCCATTTGTCTTCCAATAATATATAAAGCATACATATTAAAGAAAAAATGAAATACATCCACATGAGTAAAAGCAGCTGTAACAAGTCTATAGTATTCACTACCTATATTATTGAATATAGATAAATCTATAGCTAAATCACTATACATATTACATAATAAGAAGATTATTAAATTAATAAACATTACAATATATGTAACAAATGGTGTTTTTTCTCTAAACACTTCTTCATTTTTTATAGTTTCAGTTTCATTTTTACTAGATATTTCGCTAGTTATTTTCATAAATAGATTTAAGCCTTTTTCTTTAAATGAAGTACTTTTTGTAATAGTTGGAAATGTATCAACTATAAAGTCATATTTCTTTAAGTCAGATATTTTATCAACTTTTGCTGAATCAACATTATCAATATGCATAAATTTTTCCATATCAACATTATCACCTAAGTTAACAAATAAACTTAAAGTATTTATAGAATAAGAAAAAGTTTTTTTCTTAATTTGTTTCATTATTTGTTTGGTTCTAAAAAGATCAAAATTTAACTGCTCGTCATTATGTATATAATTAGATACAATTCTAACTATCTTATAATCACTTTCCATATTTTCTAGCCAAATTTCATCTTTAGCACCATGAAGAACAATAGGACTATATCCAGCCTCAGTTATAAAATAATGAAGTAATTTCATAACTAATTCATCATTTTTACTAATTACTACTTGATCCATAAATCCTCCTTTTTTTGTAATTTTCTTCTATTATAGCACATAATATCTATTAGAGGTGATACTTTGAAAAAAATTCTTTTGTTTGTTGTTTCTTTACTACCATGGTTTATAAGTAGTATTTTTATGGGAGATAATAAGTTTTATGAGACCCTAAATCTACCATTTTTTGCTCTACCAGGTTTTTTATATGGTATTGTTTGGACAATACTATATATATTGATTGCTATATCTATATACATGATATATTCAGAATATAAATTTAAAGATATCAAAAGTTATAATATAGCTCTTATATCTAATTTTATATTTAATCAACTATATACTTTTATATTCTTTAATCTTGAAAATACATTTTTAGCTTTTATTGATACAATCTTGATACTTATTACAGCAATTAATCTTTATGATGAGACAAATAAGTTAAATACTAAAGCATCAAAATTTTTAATACCATATATATTATTTAGTATATTTGCATGTATTTTAAGTATAACAATTTATTTTATGAATTTATAATTTTTAATCTTTAAATTGTTCTAATATATTTGTAAAACACTCTGGTAGTGGACACGAAAACTTCATAAATTCACCAGTTGTTGGATGAGAAAAACCAAGTTCAGCAGCATGTAGACACTGTCCAGTCTCATCTATTATTTTTCTCTTACCATATACTGGATCATTAACAACAGGATGTCCTATATAATTCATATGAACTCTAATTTGATGAGTTCTACCAGTTTCAAGTTGAAGTTCTATTAGAGTTGCATTTTTATATCTTTCAATTACTCTAAAATGCGTTACTGCTTCTTTAGCATTTATATCAGTAACAGACATTTTCTTTCTATCGTTTATATCTCTACCTATTGGAGCATCAATAGTACCAGTGTCTTCTTTAATAACGCCCCAAACAAGAGCTATATATTTACGATAAGTTTTTTTCTCTTCTAACTCATGAGCAAGTATCTCATGAGCTTTATTGTTTTTAGCTACCATTAAAAGTCCTGTAGTATATGCATCTATTCTATGAACTATACCAGGTCTAAATTCTCCATTAACATCACTTAATTTAGAATGATATATAAGTCCATTTACTAAAGTATGCTCTTTGTTTCCAACAGCAGGATGAACTACCATACCATTTTCTTTATTTACAACAATTACATCATTATCTTCATAAACAATATCTAAATCCATTTTTTCAGGTTTTAAATTCATCTCTTCTTCTACATACTCTTCTGCTTCTATAGAATCATTAAGTCTAAGTAAATAACTTGTTTTTACAGTTTTACCATTAACTAAAACTTTACAATCTTTAATCATCTTACTAACTTTACTTCTACTTAAATCAAGTTTCTCAGATAAATAATTATCAATTCTTACATTTTCTTTATCAGCAATTATTTTCATAACATCACCTACTTCTCATCTATTGTTTTAAAAATAAATAAAACACACCCTATTACAATACATATATCAGCTATATTAAATATAGGAAAATCATAACCAAAGATATTAAAATCTAAATAATCAATTACATGTCCTCTAAATATTCTATCAATTAAATTTGATAAAATACCACCTAAGATAAGCATTTTAACACTATTATATTTATCACCTACAAATACGTATTTATATAAAATAAATAATAACATAAATGAAATAATTATAATAAGCATTGTATTATTACTTAATATGGAAAAAGCAGCTCCTGTATTTTCTACATAAGTAATATTAAAAATCTTAGGTATAATAACAGTAGATGCACCAACTAAATAATGTGTACTTATATGGTATTTAACAATTTGATCTATTAAAATAAGTATAAATGTTATCATTCCTCACCTTTTTCTATATAAGATACTACACTATCTACAGTATTAGAAAAATTACTAAAGTCAACATCAAACCAAGTAACATCCATTTGATTGTTAAACCAAGTATATTGTCTTTTAGCATATCTTCTACTTCTTTGTTTAATTAATTCAATTGCCTCATCAAAAGTTATAGAAGAATCAAAGTATGAAAATAACTCTTTATATCCAATTGGAGTCATTACTGCTTTACTTCTAATACCTGTATTATATATTTTTTTTGCTTCTTCAATTAAACCACTTTCAAGCATTACATCTACTCTTTTATTTATTCTATCATATAAAGTAGTTCTATCAGTAGTAAGTCCAATAAACTTAACATCATATAAAAGTTTATCAGTCTTTTCTTTTTCACTCATAGGTTTATTATTAGCTTCATAATAATTTAGAGCTCTTACAATTCTTTTTCTATTATTAATATGAATATTAGAATTTGGGTCAATTTTAATTAATCTCTCATACAACTCTTTAGTATCAATATTATCATAATTATTTAAATTATTACTTTCTTCTTCAAACTTATAGTCATATAAAAGAGCTTTTATATAAAGTCCAGTACCGCCTACTATAATAGGTGTCTTGCCACGACTTATTATATCATCAATTATAACTCTTGCATCTTTTTGATAATCAAATACTGTATAGTCTTCATCAATATTTTTAATATCAAATAAATGATGAGGAATACCCTCTTTTTCAGATTCTGTTACTTTAGCAGTTGCGATATCAAGTGATTTGAACACTTGTGTTGAATCAGCATTTATAACCTCACCATTAAACTTTTTAGCAAGTTCAATACTCATTTTAGTTTTTCCAACTCCAGTTGGACCAACAATACATATAATCATATTATTACCTACTTTTTACAAATTTTTTATAATTATCTCTTAACATTTCATAAGATTTATCTGTTAAATCAAAATCATTATAATCAAAACCTAAATAATCTAAAATTGATTGAAAATCATTGTTTTGAATTAGTTCATTCATATCAAATAATTCTTGAATGTTTCTTTTATTTATATGTATTCTATTATACATATAAGAAGATATTAAACTACTTATAACATATCTTTGTTCATTAACAATTGTAAGTTCACCTGAATCTACAATCTCTTCTAAAGTCTCTTTTAAATATGGAAGTTCTGATACATTATATAGTCCAAGTATATCAACAATATCAGCCTCAGTTACATATCCATTTTCTAAATAATGATTAACTAATCTTAAATTAAAATCTGTTAAAACAGCTTTTATTCTAGATGCATAAATAATTTTTTCAGTATTAACTTTTGCATCTTTTACCTTTTTATTAATCAAATAATCACTTAATAAATATTCAGATAAAGTAGAGATACCTTCTGTAAAATAATATCTAGAAATATTTTCATATAAAGAATCTTCCACACTTAAATTCATATCATGCATTAATTCATGAACAATTGAAAAAGAATCTTCAAGTGTATTAAAAACAGGTATATATATTATTCGTCTTTTATCAATTATATCATATGTTGAATAAGCATTTTCTGTTGCATCAAAATCAAATATAAACGTTCCATCTTTTAATCTTAATTTAAAATATTCATAATACTCAGGATTAAGATTATATAAAAATTCACTTACATATTTTATATTTTTCTTCAAAGATACCTTTTTTGTATATTTAGTTTTATCATTTCTAATAGGCATTTCAATTAATAATCTTGATGCATTATTAATTATACATAATTCACTAATGTCACTTATTTCATTCTCATCTATATATTCTTTTATTGCATTATTTAAAATATCAATATTCATTATTTAATAAACATACTATCGCCAAATGAGAAAAAGCGATATCTTTCTTTTATAGCCTCATTATAAGCATTAAGAATATTTTCACGTCCTGCAAGTGCACTAACAAGCATGACTAGTGTTGATTTTGGTAAGTGGAAATTAGTAATTAATGCATCAATTGCTTTAAACTCATATCCTGGATAAATAAATATATTAGTCCATCCACTACATTCTCTAAACTCACCATATAGACTCATTATAGTTTCCAAAGTTCTAGTTGAAGTTGTACCAACACTTATAATTCTTCTACCTTCAGCTTTAGCTTTAGTTAATCTATCTGCAGTATCTTTACTCATTTGATAAAATTCACTATGCATAACATGATCATTAATATTTTCTACACTAACTGGTCTAAAAGTACCAAGTCCAACATGAAGAGTTACATACTCTATCTCAACACCTTTTTCTTTTAATGCTTCAAGTAATTCTTTAGTAAAATGTAATCCTGCAGTAGGAGCAGCAGCACTACCTACATTTTTAGCATACACAGTTTGATATCTATCTTTATCTTCTAATTTTTCATGAATATAAGGAGGAAGTGGCATCTCGCCTAGTTTATCTAAAATTTCATATAATATTCCTTCATATTCAAGTTTAAATAATCTAATTCCTTCGTCTTTTATATCAACACATCTAGCTTTAAGTAGACCATCTCCAAAAGAAATTACAGTATCTAATTTAACTCTCTTAGCTGGCTTACATAAACACTCCCATGTATCATTTCCTGTATCTTTAAGCATTAATACTTCAATTGCAGCATCAGTTTCCTCTTTAACACCATAAAGACGTGCTGGCATAACCTTAGTATCATTTAAAACTAAAACATCACCTTTATTAAGTAAATCAACTAAATCAAAAAATTTCTTATGTTCTATCTCACCTGTCTTTTTATCTAAAACAAGCATTCTAGATTCATCTCTTTTTTCTAAAGGAGTTTGTGCAATTAACTCCTCAGGTAAATCAAAATCGAATTCTTCTACCATCATATATATCACTCATCTCACTTTTCATATCGTTACATTCATCAATCATATCATTTGAAATATGACTTTCTTCAAAACTCATTTTAGGATACATCTCTTTTATTCCTTTCAACATACCGTCTACATATCCACTCTTCAATTCATGATCAAATAGTATATGACCAGAATCATCAGGATATTTAACCACTTGAAGAAAACCAAGTCTATCTCTAAAATAGGCATTGATGTTATAATATACCATACTATTATTCTTCATGCAAGTAATATAATCTTCATAAAGTTTTCTTTTGTAAATCATTTTATTTTTTAAAATAACTTCATAAAACATTTCATGAAAATCACCATTTTCACGATTTAATTTATAACATAATCCTTCAGGAGAAACAACAGAATCAGCTAAGTTGTCTGAAGAAAATGTATCAATTCCAAGCGATATATCATCACTTTTAGGATATATAATATCTTTTCTGTGAATTTTATCAAATGGATACATTATATAATGAAGATCCCCATCTTTTCCATATAAGCATCCTTCTTCAATTACAAACGGATTCATAAATTTAAATCCCATATAAATAATTAAAAAATCTAAGAATGGTTCAAAATGCTTATAGTTTTTTTTAAATTCGTTAAATTTATTTTTTAAATTTTCATCATCTTTTATTTTTGTATTAACTATTTGTTTTGCGGCATCAGCAATATCATAATACTTAATTCCTTCAAGCCTACTACCATTTGGCAATACTAAATAACTATCCATTCTATTCACCTCTTTTAATTCCTAGATGAAGATATGCTTTATCAGTTGCAACTCTACCTCTATTAGTACGTTTAAGCAAACCCATTTGAAGCAAGTATGGTTCATATACATCTTCAATTGTTGTTTGTTCTTCACCAATAGATGCAGCAATCGCTTCAATTCCAACAGGGCCACCATTAAATTTTTCAATAATAGCTTTAATTAAATTATAATCAGTCTCATCAAGTCCTAAATTATCTACTTTAAGTTTAGATAAAGCCATATTTATAATCTCATCATCAATGATTCCGTCTCCTTTAACAAGTGCAAAATCACGAACCCTTTTAAATAATCTATTTGCAATTCTAGGTGTTCCTCTACTACGTCTTGCAAGTGAAATTGCAGCATCATCATTAATAGGAGACTCTAATACATTACTCGTTCTTTTAATTATCTTAGTTAAATCTTCTATGTTATAGTAATTAAGTTTACAAACAATTCCAAATCTATCACGAAGAGGACTTGATAAATCTCCAGCTCTAGTTGTTGCTCCAACTAAAGTAAAAGGAGGAAGTTCTATTCTAATATTTCTACTTGATGAATCATTTCCAACTACAATATCTAAAACATAATCCTCCATTGCTGAATAAAGAATTTCTTCAACAAATCTAGGAATTCTGTGAATCTCATCTATAAATAAAACATCACCAGGTTCTAATGTAGATAAAATAGCAGCAAGATCTCCTGACTTTTCAATCGCAGGTCCACTAGCAGTTTTTATATTAGTACCTAACTCATTAGCAATAATATTAGCAAGTGTTGTCTTACCAAGTCCAGGAGGACCATAAAGTAGAACGTGATCAAGTGCCTCATTTCTCATTTTTGCAGCCTCAATAAAAACACTTAAATTGTCTTTTACTTCACTTTGACCAATATATTCATCCATTCTACCAGGTCTAATATCTAAGTCTTTAACATCTTCATTTAACTCTTCATAAGATATTATTCTCTCATCCACTATCTCACCTTCTTTTTTACTTTTCCTAAATCTATTTTTTTTACATCTTTTAAATAACATGTTGCACACATTGGTACATATTCAACATTTTCAGTTCCATCAATTACAACGACATCGCCATCAAGTACAAATTCACCATTTACTTTTCTACCAACAAAACGTGCTTTATCACCACATTTGCATAAAGAGGCTTGTTCTTCTAATATATCTGCTATCTCTAATAATCTTTTACTTCCTTCAAATGAATTCATTAAAAAATCATTTCTAAGTCCATAACAAATAATATCTATATTTAAAGTATGAGCTATAATTTGTAGTTCGTCTACTTGGCTTCTTGATAAAAACTGTGCTTCATCAATTAATATAGCTTTTATATCTATAAGCTTATGTTCAAGTATATTAATAATAGAATCATCCTTATCAATTAATATATCAACATCTCTAATTAAGCCTGTTCGAGATACAATAGTATTTTCTCCTTTTGTATCTATTTTCGGTTTCATTACAATTATTTTATTATTAGTTTCTTTATAGTTATATGCACGTATTATTAAATCCATAGTTTTACCTGAATTCATAGTTGCATATTTAAAAATTAAATTGTCCATACATTCTCCTATTTAAGCATCAATTTAAGTGCATCTTTTATTTGCTCTTCTAGTGTTTTATCTTGATCAATATTTGGTAGTATTTTCTTAATATCTACTGCTTTATATCCAAGTGCTTTAAGTGTTTCTGTTAACTCTTCATTATAAGTTACATTAACATTACTGCTATCAGCAAGTTTACCTTTTAAATCAAGAATGATTTGACGCGCTACTTTATCTCCAATTTTTGGAAACTTCTTTAAATACATAATATTTTCTCTATCAATAGCATCAATTATTCCATCTATTGAACCTGTTGCAAGCATTGGAAGTGCCATTTTAGGCCCAAGTCCTTTAACATCTATTAACTTTAAGAATAAGTTTTTTTCTTCTTTTTTCATGAAGCCATATAAAGTATGTTCGTCTTCTCTAACTTGTTCATATATATATACTTTATATTCAGTATCTATTTTATATGAATAGGGATTAGCAACATATACTAAATAACCAATTCCATTATTATCAACTACTATGTAATTAGCTTCTATCTCTTCTACTTTACCTTTTATATATTCGTACATTTTACCACCATAAAAATTATAACATATTATTAATTATTTTAAAAGATAAAACGAACATATTTTTGCAAAAAGAAAAGGATTATTAAAATCCTATTATTAAACATCCGATAAAAAATAATGCTCCTAGTAAGAAAGTAAGTCTAGTTATAAATAACTCTCCTCCTCTTTCTTTTCTATTTTTAAACAAACTATCATTTCCACCCATCATAGCACTACTAGCTCCTTCAGCTTTTGCAGCTTGAAGTAAAACAATTGCTATTAAAAGTATTGCAACAATAATTAAAAATGTTTTCATAACTCTTCCTCCTGCCTTTATTAATCTATCACAAATTCACTAATTTTGCAATTATTTATATGTTATTTTATATGTTAAGTCATTTATTTTAATATCTACATTATATAATTCTTTATCATAAGTTGTAATTTCTATATTATCTACTAAATACGTTTTAGAAGTGTTTCCATTCTTAAACTTAGTTGTACTATAAGCCTCTTTATCTTTTATTAAATCAAACACATAGCTTCTATTCATAAATTTAATTATATCCATATATTCAAATTTATTTGGAAGAAGTATATCATTACTATATTCGTATTCTATACCATTATATTCAAATTTAATATAACTATAATCATAAGTTCCTTTTATAATACTATCTTTAATGCTTACTTCAAATGAATAAGTATCATTAACTTCTATATTAGATATTCCCCTGTCTTGTACTTTAACTTCACTTTTAGGAGCCACTTTAGCAATTACTATTATTCCTAAAAAGAAGATAAAATAAAGACTTAAAAAAAGTAAAGATCTATATCTATCACTTTTCCAAATTGTTTTTATAATATTTAATACATTACTCACAAATTTTACCTATTAAACTATTCTTATCTTGAATACCATTAATATAGTCTGATGCTTTCATAATACCTTTACCTTCTGGTTTTATTTTAGTTAATATAATTTCACCATTAGATACTTTAATACCTATTCCCTCAGGATATAATCCAGATATTTGACCATCTATTAAATTAGATAAGTTATTATCACTCATAATGCATTCATAAACTTTTATTCTCTTACCCATTAAATTGAAATATGCACCAGGCCATGAATTAAGTCCTCTAACTTGATTATAAATTTGTCTTTTTGTTTTTGAAAAATCTATTTTCTCATCCTCTGGCTTTATATTAGATGCATAAGTTGAGATTGAATCATCTTGAGGAATAGAAGGCGCTGTTCCATCAATTATAGAAGGCATAGTATCTAGTAGTAAGTCTCTACCTAGTATACTTAATTTATCATGTAGAGTCTCTGCAGTATCAGAATCATCTATTAAGATTGGTCTTTGTGTTATTATATCTCCTGTATCAAGTCCTGCATTCATATGCATTATAGTAACTCCTGTTTCTCTATATCCTTCAATTATAGCTCTATGAATTGGAGCTCCACCTCTAAGTTTAGGAAGAAGTGATGCATGTACATTAATGCATCCATATTTAGGATATACTAAGAGTTCCCTTGGAACAATTTGACCATAAGCACATGTAACAATCATATCAGGATGAAGTGACATAACATCTTGCCACTCTTCTTTTAAATTTTTAGGTTGAAGCACTAATATAGTATTATCAAGCGCTAATTTCTTAATTGGAGGCATACTTATCTCACCATGTCTTCCAACTGGTTTATCAGGTTGTGTTACAACTGCTTTTACATTATAGTTATCAATTAATCCTTGAAGTACAGGAACAGCAAAATCAGGAGTCCCCATAAATACAATTCTTAAATCTTTATCTACATTTATATCTTCAATATTCATATAATCACCACACTAATTTTACCATATTTTATGAAAAAAGAGAAATTATTTTGCAATTTCTCCATCCATACTCCATGTTTTAACACTAGTTATTTTAACATTTACAATTTCACCTATTAAATCTTTTGGTGCTTTAACATTAACAAGCTTCATAGTATCAGTATATCCCATTAAATAATCATTATTTTTCTCACTAACACCTTCAAGTAATACAGGTACTATTTTGTCTTGATATTTAAGGTTAGCTTCAAGTGCATATTTATTAACTAATTCATTTAATTTATGAAGTCTTTCTTCTTTTGTTTTTAAATCTACATCATCAGTCATATTCTCTGCAGGAGTTCCAACACGAGGTGAGAAGATAAATGTGAATGCTGAATCATATTTTAGTTCATTTACAACGTCCATTGTTTCATTAAAGTCTTCTTCAGTCTCACCTGGAAATCCAACGATTATATCTGTTGTTAAACTACAATTTGGAATTTTTGTCTTTATCTTATGAGCAAGTTCTAAATAAGATTCTTTAATATAACGTCTTCCCATTAATTTTAATATTCTGCTAGATCCTGATTGTAAAGGTAGATGAATATAAGGCATTATATTATCATATTTAGCTATTACATCTATCATAGAATCTGTAAAATCCCAAGGATGACTTGTTACAAATCTAACTCTGTCAATACCTATCTTTGCAACATCCTCTAACAAGTTTTCCATATTATAGTTATCATTTAAATCTTTACCATATGCATTAACATTTTGACCAAGTAGTGTTACTTCTTTATAGCCTTGTTCTTTTAAACATTTAACTTCAGCTAATATATCTTCATGCCTTCTACTTCTTTGTTTTCCTCTTGTATAAGGTACTATACAGTATGTACAAAACTTATCACAACCATACATAATATTAACCCATGCTTTATATAATGAATCTCTTTTTACAGGGATATTTTCAATTATATCCCCTTCTTTAGAATAAACACTTATTTGTTGTGATTTAGTCTCAATTACTTTATCAAGTATCTCAGGAAGTTCATGAATATTATGAGTTCCAAACACTATATCTAAGTATTTATGTTTACTCATTATCTCTTTTACAACAACTTCTTCTTGAGCCATGCAACCACAAATTCCCGCTATAATATCAGGACGAGACTCTTTCAAATGTTTAATTCTTCCTAAATAACCAAATACTTTATTATGAGCATTCTCACGAATTGCGCAAGTGTTAAGTAAAATAATATCAGCATCTTCCATATTATCTGTCTCGGTAAATGACATATCTTCTAGAATAGCTTTTATATTTTCTCCATCATGTTCATTCATTTGACATCCATATGTTTTAACAAAATATTTTTTACCCTTACCTAAACTTTCTAAGTGAGCATTCATAATATATTCATTAGTTAAAACTTTAACTTCTGCATCAGTTCTTCTTTTAGCATTTTTTAAATTTGGTAGTTCCATAATATCACTTCATTTCCTATAAGATATTACCATAAATTAAAATATTTCGCAATAGATTAAGCATTAGATAAAAAGTACATATATAATTTTATATAATTGTATTTACTTTATCTAAAAGTGAATTAAAAGCTTCCTTATCGCCGATTAAATTAATGGAAAATGTTTTATAGCCTATTCTATTAATACTTGCGCCACAATGATACATAGTCATATTATCTATTATAAAATATCTATCATGAAAACTATTATTAAATATTACTTTTAAATTATGGTATTGTTTATTATATTTTTCTATATCTTGTAAAGTT
>CAZFGE010000004.1:0-19968 GCA_964518415.1 uncultured Muribaculaceae bacterium | reverse complement strand
AAGAACCAAATAGTGAATTTTTATATATAGGAACACATAATAGAATGGAAAAAGACATCATTCCTAAATATAATATTCCTTTTGAATCAATTGAAATATATGGTATTAATAGAAAAAACTTGCTTAAAAATTTTAAAACATTATCTTGCTTTATTAAAGCAAAGAAAAAATGTAGTAAGTTAATTAAAGAATTTAATCCTGATTGTGTTATTGGAGTTGGTGGATATGTAACAGGTCCTGTTATATCAACTGCTCATAAATTAGGCTATAAAACTTTTATTCATGAACAAAATAGTGTTGCAGGAAAAGCTAATTTATATCTATCAAAATTTGTAGATAATATATTTGTATCTTTTAAATCAAGTATGAATGAATTTCCTAGATATAAAACAATATATACAGGTAATCCATGTAGTGAAGAAGCTATAAGAAAAGAAAGTATTGATAAAAAAACTTTAGGATTAAATCCAAACAAAAAACTTGTCTTATTTGTAATGGGTTCACTTGGTAGTGATAGAGTTAATAATATCTTATATAAAACAATGAGTTCATTTGAAAATAAAGACTATGAGATACTATTTATTACAGGTAATGCTTCATATGATGAAATGAGCAAGAAGAAATATCCTAAAAATGTAAAAGTAGTGCCTTATATAGACGATATGACAAGAGTACTTAAAAAAACAGATTTAATAGTATCAAGAGCTGGAGCATCAACTTTATCTGAAATAATTGCTCTAAATGTTCCATCTATTTTAATACCAAGTCCATATGTTCCAAATAATCATCAATATAAAAATGCACTTGATTTAACTAAAGAAAATGCTGCAGTTTTAATAGAAGAGAAGAACTTAAATAGCCTTAATTTAGTAAGTGCTATTGATAGCATTATAAATGATGAAATAAGAATTAAATCTATGAAAGAAGCATTAAAACGTATGAGTGTTTTAGATAGTGCTACAAGAATATATAAAGCAATAAAGGAAAAGTGTGATTTATGATTAATGAACTAAAAAAATTAAAATGTGGTAAAGTTTTAGAGAATGTGAGCTTAGAAAAATATACATCATATAAATTAAAAGAAAAGGCTAAAACAATTGTTATAGTTGAAAATGTAGACAATTTAATTAAACTTTTAGCCTATTTAAAAGAAAATAAAATAAAACATAAAATATTAGGCGGAGGCTCAAACTTAATATTTGAAGGTGATTATGATGGTGTCTTAGTTAAACTTAATTTAACTAATTCATCAATTGATGGTAGAACTATAAAAGTAGAATCAGGATGTAATTTAATTAGTATTGCATTAAAAGCGTCTAAAAAAGGATTGACTGGTTTTGAATTTGCAACTGGTATACCTGGAACTGTTGGAGGAGCCATTTACAATAACTCTGGTGCTTATGGTTCAGATATGGGATACATTGTTAAAAATGTTACAGTTTTAACTCCAAAATTAGATATAAAAGTTATGGATAATAAAGATCTTGATTATCACTATAGAACATCTTTCTTTAAAAAACATAAAGACTATGTAATACTAAGCGCTACTATTGTATTACAAGAAGGAAATAAGGCATCTATAATGGATATCATAGAGGATAGACGAAAAAGAAGAATAGAAGCACAACCACTTGAATATCCTTCTGCTGGTTCAGTATTTAGAAATCCTCCAGGATTATATGCTGGTAAATTAATTGAAGATATTGGTTACAAAGGATATAGAATTGGAGATGCTGAAGTTAGTTTAAAACATGCTAATTTTATTGTAAATAGAGGTTCTGCTAAAGGCTCTGATATAGCAAAACTGATTCGTGAAATAATGAAAAAAGTAAAAGAAAAATATGATGTTGATTTAACCTTAGAACAAGAAATAGTAAAATAGGTGAGTTATGAAAAAAAAGAAAAAAAGGAAAGTTGTAAAAAAGAAACAAAAAAAACATGTTAAAATAAAATATGGAAGAATAATACTTGCTGTTTTAATTATTGGACTTTTTATTTATTTGTTAGGTCAAATATTTAAATTTCCAATAAAGAATATATATATTTATAATAATACTATTTTATCTGATCAAGAAATAATTGATATAGCAAAACTAAATTCTTATCCATCAATTATTTCAACAACTAATCATTCGATTAAATCAAGATTAGAAAAAAATATATTTATAAAAAATGCTAAAGTATATAAGAAAAAATTAAAAGAAGTACATATTGAAATAACAGAGAATTATCCTTTGTTTTATAATTCTACATCTAAAAAAACAATACTTAGTAATAAAAAAGAAACAGACATAGATATGATATCTCCAGTGCTTGTAAATTATATACCTGATACTATTTATAAAGATTTTGTAACCAAAATGTCAAAGATAAATAGAAATGTAATTGAGAGAATTTCTGAAATTAAATATGATCCAAATAGTGTAGATAGTGAGAGATTCTTATTTTCAATGAATGATGGAAATTATGTATATTTAACTTTAATTCATTTTGAAAAAATAAATAATTATGTAGATATACTTAAAAATTTTGAAAATAAGGGTATTTTATATTTAGATTCAGGTGAATATTTTCAAGTTTATGAATAGGATGTGACAATAATGAAATGCATACTTATAATAAATCCAAATAGTGGAAGAAAACATTTTATTAATAAAGATAAAATTATCAAAATATTTTCTAAACATAATTATGATCTTGATATTATATATACAAAGTATAAAGGTAATGCTAAAGAAATTGTAGAGAATATTGATGCTGATTTAGTTGTTTCTGTTGGAGGAGACGGAACGTTTAATGAAGTTATGAGTGGTAATTTTAATAGAAAAGAACGCATTTTAGTTTCACACATCCCAATTGGTACAGCAAATGATATAGGAGTTATGTATGGTTATACTAAATCCATATATAAAAATATAGAACTACTTTTAAGCGGCAGTGTTAAAAGTATAGATATTTGTACAATTAATGATAGGCCATTTACATATGTTGCTGCTTTAGGTAAATTTACAAATGTTTCATATGATACACCAAGACACCTTAAAAAAAGTTTTGGTTATCTAGCATATTTAATAGAAGGATTGAAAGAACTTAAAAATCCAACTATTAAGTATGATATAAAATATATTATTGATGGAGTTGAATATAAAACAAAATCAATATTTATGCTTATTTCAAATGCTAATAGAATAGCAGGTATAAATAACTTTTATCACAATATTAAGTTAGACGATGAATTATTTGAAGTATTATTCTGTACATTAAGCGATAGACGTGAAATTATAAAAAGCTTATATCATCTAAAAGATGGTGATATATCAACACTTAAAGGATTTAATTTTTATAAAACGAATAATTTGAAAATTATATTTGATAAGCCGTTATCTAAAGGTTGGAGTGTTGATGGAGAAGAACTTTTAGATAAGACAAATGAATTTGAAGTAAAGATAGTAAAAGATGTTAAAATATTAATACCAAATAAAAACATTGATAAATTATTTGTAAAGGAGTAATAATATGGGTTTTAAAATGTTATTTTTGTTATTTATAATGTATGCTATTTTAGGATGGGCTATTGAAGTAATGGATTGTTATATTTTGAATAAAAAATGGGTTAATAGAGGATTTTTAATTGGACCATATTGTCCAATATATGGTTGTGGGGCAGTTTTAATGAGCCTTCTTGTTTCAAATGAACATGATGTTATATCTACTTTTTTAAAGTGTATGGCTATCTGTTCAATACTAGAGTATTTAACAAGCTATATAATGGAAAAATTATTTCATACAAGATGGTGGGATTATACAACTGAAAAGTTTAATATAAATGGTAGAATTTGCTTAGAGACTATGACTTTATTTGGACTAGGCGGTATTGCCGTAATACATTTAGGAACTCCTGCATTTATATATGATTTAAATCTTCTTCCAAAATTATGGTTTAATATATTATTCTATCTTTCATTTATACTATTCTTTACTGATTTAATAGTATCTTATAAAGTAATTAGTGGATTTAAAAAAGTAACAACAGATATTAGAAAAGATTCAACAGAAGAAATGACTCAAATGGTTAGAAAGACATTAAAAGAAAAGAATTATTTCTATAAAAGATTACTTGTATCTTTCCCTGATTTTCAAAGTATAGCAAAAAAATATGACAAAAGAATAGATAAGCAAAAAAAGAAATTAAAAAAGGATAAAGAAAAATTAAAAAAAATGATGAATAGTAAATAACTATTCATTTTTTGTTTACATATTGAAAATAAATTAGTATAATTAAAATGATAGGGAAGAAGGATGATTTATGAAAAAAGGATTTACATTAATTGAACTTTTAGCAGTAATAGTAATACTAGCTATTATTGCTTTAATTGCAGTTCCAACAGTTACAAGTGTAGTAGAAAGAGCAAGAATGGGAGGAGCAAAAGCAAGTGCAATTGGATATGCTGATTCTATTGATAATACAATTGCTACTAATACTTTAAATAAAACAAGTTATGATTTAAAACCAGGCATTTATGTTTTACCTTTAAATAATGCTTTTGATATTAAAGTTAAAGGTAAAGCTCCAACTAATGGTTGGATTGAAATTGATAAAAATGGTGTTTCTAATTATAAAGTTGTAATTGATGATAAGTATATTGTTACAAAAGAAGATGATAAAGTATCTATTGAAAAAAAGACTAAAGATATTGAAATAATTCCAAGTACTATTTATGTAGCAACTGATAATGAAATAAAAACTGGTGATGAAATATATAGTGAATTTTATTGCTTAGTATCTGCAAGTCAAAATATGAATTCATGCTTAGATTCTGGTGAAGGTATGCTTGTTAGTATGGTTCCTGAAGGATCAACATATAATGATATATTGAATAATATTAAAAGTAATGCAAGTGAAAATGGAGTTGATATTCCATCAGATGCAATATTACAAAAAATGCTTTTATCTAAAAAGTTTAATATTACGATTATGTCATATGCGAGTGAGGAAGCAAAAAATAAAGGAACACATGGTCTTGGTGATATTATATATAATCAAGAACAAACTTTACCTTCTACATCAAATAATAACTTAAAATCTGATTTATATGCAAAATTAGAATTAGATAAGAATGGAAAAGTAACTGGTATTTCATCATGCTCAAAGGGATTAAATAAATGTTTTGATGGTGGTAAAGATTTTAATAGTTATAAAACTGATGTTTTAGATTCTATTGGATATGATACAAACAATTGGACTAAAACTCATATTGTTTCTGAGTATGGTTATGAATATGATACATGGATAAATAATCAAGACAATGGTGAAAGAGTTATGATTGAAGATGAAACTGTAATTGCTAATCATTTTGGTTATAGTATTTCTGTATTAGACGCGCAACTTCGAATTAATCTTTCTGATGATATTACTGGTGGATCTTGTACTTTGAGTGCTTCAAACGAAAATGTTTTTTATGATTGTGCTAGAGGCCTTCAATAAAAAATAAATATATATAAATACAAGATTAACATGGAAAGATGAATGATTTATGAAAAAAGGCTTTACATTAATAGAATTACTTGCATTAATAGTAATACTTGCAATCATTGCTTTGATTGCTGTTCCAACTATTACAGGAATAGTTGAGAAAGCTAAAAAAGGAGGAGCAGAATCATCTGGCAATGAACCTAATTCAAGTGAATGTGGTCAAGAACTTTGTTAATTAGTTTAATACTTCGTAGATGAGTTTTAAACTTTTAAATTTGAATATAATATTCTTCATCGATGAATTGAAGGTGTTGATCTTTAAATATAAATATAGATACTAATTAATAGTATCTTTTTTTTATATTTATGATAAAATTATTATAGGTGATAGTATGTACAAGGTAATTAAAAATGAAAGATTAAATAACAAAATATATCACATGGTTATTGAAGATGAAGGTAAATGTAAAAACTTTATTCCAGGTCAGTTTGTAATAGTAATGGGTTATATTGATAGTGAAAGAATCCCACTAACTATATACGATTATGATAAAAACTTAAATCAAATACATTTAATATATCAAGTAGTAGGTGCATCTACTTTAGAACTTTCTCATATAACTGATAATATATATTCTTTAGTTGGACCTTTAGGAAATCCATCTGAGATATGTCTAAACCCTAGTTTTTACAAAGATAAAAAGGTTTTATATATTGCTGGAGGTGTAGGTATCGCACCAGTATACCCTCAAATAAAACTTTTAAAAGAAAATGGCTTTGATATAGATTTAATATACGGAGTTAAAAGTAAGGATTATATAATAATAGAAGATAAAATAAAAAGTATATGTAATAATGTCTTTTATACATCTGATGATGGATCAATAGGCCTTAAAGGTAATGTAGTAGATAAATTAAAAGAATTAAAAGACAACTATAACTATATAGTATGTATAGGTCCTGTCATAATGATGAAGAATGTAATAGAATATACAAAAGAGTTAGGAATTAAAACAATTGTTAGTATGAATCCTATAATGGTTGATGGAACAGGTATGTGTGGAGCATGTAGGTGCAAAGTTGATGGCAAGACTAAATTTGCTTGTATAGATGGGCCTGAATTTGATGGAGCACTAGTTGATTTTGATATAGCTTTAAAACGTATGAATATCTACAAAGAAGAAGAAAAAGAATTATTAAATAGAGTGTTAGGTGAATAGTATGAATGAAAGAGTAAATATGCCTGTTCAAGACAAAACAAAAAGAATTCATAACTTTTATGAAGTAGAATTAGGTTTTTCTAAAGAAGAAGCTATAAAAGAAGCTAGTAGATGTTTAAACTGCAAAAATCCAATGTGCATAAAAGGGTGTCCAGTTGGAATAGAAATACCTAAATTTATTGAAGCCATAAAAAATGATGATATTAATAAAGCTTATGAAATAATAAAAAGATCATCTAACTTACCTAGTATATGTGGTAGAGTATGTCCACAAGAGAGTCAATGTGAAGGAAAATGTATAAGAGGACTTAAAGGAGATGCTATAGCTATTGGTGCCTTAGAACGTTATGTTGCAGATCAAGCAAGACTTAATAATATAAATAGCGTTGTTAAAAAAGAAAAAAATGGAAAAAGTGTAGCTATAGTAGGATCAGGTCCTGCAGGATTATCTTGTGCGGGTGAACTTATTAAAGAAGGTTTTGATGTAACAATATATGAAGCATTACATAAAGCAGGTGGAGTACTTATATATGGTATACCTGAATTTAGACTGCCTAAAGAGATAGTTGATAGTGAAGTTAATAGTTTAAAGAATTTAGGAGTTAAAATAAAGTGTGATACAGAAATTGAAACAACTATCACACTTGATGAATTAAGAGATAAGTTTGATTATGTTTTTATAGGAACAGGAGCAGGACTTCCTAAATTTATGGAAATTGACGGGATAGATGCAAATGGGGTATTCTCAGCTAATGAAATTTTAACTCGTATTAACTTAATGGGTGCATATAAAAAGAATTCAAAAACTCCAATAAAGCATGCTAAAAAAGCTTATGTAATTGGTGGCGGTAATGTTGCTATGGATGCTGTAAGAAGTCTAAAGAGATTTGGAATAGAATCTCATATAATGTATAGAAGAAGTATGGATGAAATGCCTGCTAGAAAAAGAGAAGTTGAACATGCAATGGAAGAAGGCATTATATTTGATACATTACAAAACCCTAAAAAAATAATTACAGATGAATTAAACAATGTAATAGGCATGGAAGTAGTTGATATGGAACTATCTGATATAGTAGATGGTAGACGTAGTGTTATTGAAAATAATAACTTTATACATTTTGTTGAATGTGATATGGTTGTAATGGCATTAGGTACTAGTCCTAATAGTAAAGTATTTAAAGATAACTTAGAGTTAGATGATAAAGGACTAATAGTTGTTGATGATACTTTAACTAGTATAGATAATGTTTATGCAGGTGGAGATATAACAACAGGATCAGCTACAGTAATACTTGCTATGGAAGCGGGTAAAAAAGCTGCTTTAAAAATACTTGATTTAAATAATTAAAAGTGTTATTATATTGCTCCAATAAAAAGGTGAAGATTTTATGAGACAAACTATTTATTAAAATGTTAAAATAAAAAAGAGAAAAATATAGTGGTGGTTTTATGTATTATAAATTAGACTTAGATGAATTTTTTAAAGATGAATATATAAATTTAAACAATAATGAAGGAATAGGCGCAATGGGTATTATTACATCTAAACAAATTATTAATGTATATAATGACTATGGACTAAATAAAAAAGATAATAAAATGTATCTAGGCCTTTCTAATCACTATGAAATGACTAAAAAAATATTAACAGATATATATGGTAAATATTATGACTCATATATGTATGAATTAATATCTATCAAATATTGGAATTCGCCATATTTTAAAATAATTGCATTTTATCTTCCAACTCTTTTAACAGAGAGCGAATATCAATTCATGGAATCTTTAAATGATTACTATAGCAATATATTTAAAAAATATGAAATAACTGTTTGCTCATATACATTTGGTGATAATATATTTGAATATGGACCAGCAATTGAACTTAAAAGTAGAATGAATTTAATATTAGATGAAGCACATGAGAGAATAGATAAAACATTAGTTAGAACAAAAGAAGAAAAAATCTTAAAGATTTAGGATGTGATTTTTTGAGAAAATTTATTGTAAGTGATTTACATGGTGATTATAATATATATATGTCTATAATATCGTATTTAGAAAATATCTCTAAGGAAGAAGAAGTAGAGCTTTATATTAATGGTGATTTAATAGATAGAGGAATATATTCTGCTGATTTATTAATTGATGTTAAAAAAAGAATTGAAAATAATAATCCTTTTAAAATTATTTATTTAGCTGGTAATCATGAGCAACTTATGTGGGATGCGTATCCTGTATATAAAAGGACAGATAAAAATAGATGGTTTGATTTACATAATAATACTGATTGGGGTAATTTTGGAGGTTCTATAACTGAATCGTGTATGGAAGATATGCTAACAGAGCAAGAAGAAGATAATATGTTCCATTTTGTAAAAAAATTAAAATTATATCATAAATTTGAAGAAACACTTAATTCTAAACCAATAGTGCTTGCACATGCTAAAGTCCCAATGTTGGCAAAAAAAATATGTGATCTTACTATTGAAGATGTAAACTCTGATATAAATGATGTTATTGATTTAATTTTCTATAGAAAAGAGCATTTAATTTTACCTGAGGAACGAGAAAAATTTGATATTCTATGGGCTAGTAAAATTAATCGTGTAACAAGAATTCCAGATGATAATATTAATTTAGGAAATGATTTATACTTTTCAATTGTAGGACATACGCCTAATGATAGTAAATATGGATTTGAATATGATATAAATCACAATGTGCTTAATATTGATAGTGGACTTAATTTATATTGGAAAGGTTACTTTGAATATGATCATGTACCACTTGTTGAAATAGATTCAAAAAATAATAGATTAATTATATTAACATTTAATCATAATAATGAAATTATATATGGCAATTATTTTGATGGAAATATTGTTCCTATGAATAATATGGAGTTAAATAGTTATAAAAAGAATTTAAATAAACAGCTAATTTTAAAGCCTGTCCCTGATAAAGATTTGTTTGAGTAATAGAATTTCTATTACTTTTTTATTGTGAAAATATGTTCGTATATGGTATAATTTTTATAGAGGTGCATGGATATGAATAAAATATATATTTGTATAGATTTAAAAAGTTTCTATGCATCTGTTGAATGCGTAGATAGAGGCCTAGATCCTCTTTTAACAAACTTAGTAGTTGCAGATAATTCAAGAACAGAAAAAACAATATGTCTTGCTGTAACTCCATCTTTAAAACAATATGGGCTTAGTGGTAGATCAAGACTATTTGAAGTAGTATCAAAAGTAAAAGAGATAAACTATGAAAGAAAAAAAGAAATTAAATATAATTTTAAAGGATCATCAGTTAATGATATAGAACTAAAAAACAATAAATACTTAAAGTTAGATTATATAGTAGCTCCTCCTCGTATGAAAAGATATATGAAAGTAAGTACAGAAATATATAATACTTATCTTGAATTTGTATCAAAAGATGATATATATCCATATTCAATAGATGAGGTATTTATAGATGTAACAAATTACTTAAAGTTATATAAAGCAACACCTAGTGAACTTGCAACTCGTATGGTGAGACGAGTATATGATAAAACGGGTATTACTGCAACAGCAGGAATAGGTACAAATATGTATTTAGCTAAAATAGCTATGGATATAGTAGCTAAACATAGTGATGCTAATGAATTTGGAGTAAGAATAGCATCTCTAGATGAATTTAGTTATAGAAGACTTTTATGGAATCATAGACCATTAACTGACTTTTGGAGAATAGGTAAGGGTATATCTAAAAAATTAGAGCAAAATTTTATGTATACAATGGGAGATGTTGCTAGAAAGTCTTTAACCGATGAGAATTTACTATTTAAATTATTTGGTGTTAATGCAGAACTTATAATAGACCATGCTTGGGGATATGAGCCATGTACAATGAGAGACGTTAAAAACTTTAAACCAAGTACTAATAGTCTATCATCTGGTCAAGTATTACATGAGCCATATAGTTTTAAAAATGCAAGAACAATTATAAAAGAGATGAGTGAATTACTATCTTTAGATATGGCATCAAAAGACTTTTTAACTGATTTAATAGTAATTCATATAGATTATGATATAAGTTCACTTGATAATTATGATGGTGAGGTTAAAAAAGACTATTATGGTAGAATTGTACCAAAACCTGCTCATGGAACAATAAGAATAGATCATATGACAAAATCAACTGATATAATAAGAAATAAAGTAGTTGAATTATATGATAAAATAGTTAACCCTAAACTATTAGTTAGAAAGTTAAATATAACTGTTTGTAATTTAAAACATAGCAGTAGTGTAGATAAAAGGCCTATATATAAACAATTTGATTTATTTACAAATATAGAAGAGGAAGATAAAAAAATAAAAGAAACTCTAAAAAAGGAATCAAGCGAATTAGAAATACAAAACACACTTTTAAAAATAAAAAACAAATATGGTAAGAATTCTATTTTAAAAGCAACTGATTTATATGAAGAAGCAACTACCATAGATAGAAATAACCAAGTAGGAGGTCACAAAGGATGAGTAAGTATGATGATATTATAAATTTACCTCATTATGAGTTAAAGTATCATAAACGAATGAGTATGGAATCTCGTAGTGCTCAGTTCGCTCCTTTTGCGGCTCTTACAGGTTATAATGAGGGTATTATAGAAACAGGTAGACTTACTACTAAAGAAAAAATATTAACTGAAGAAGAAAAAAATATTTTAGATAGAAAATTAAATATAATACTAAATCATTTAGATGAAAAACCTAAAGTTAAAATTAAATACTTTGTTAAAGATAAATTTAAAAGTGGTGGCGAATATAAAGAGTATACTGGCCTCATAAAAAAAATAAACAAAGAAAACTTATATGTTATATTAGATAATAATTTGAAACTTAAAATAAGCAATATTATTGATATAGAATTATCTGAAATAAGCCTTGATGAATATTAGATACTATGTTATAATACATCATCGTTAAGGGGGATTTATATGCTAGAAAGTGATATTATAACTGCTCAAAAGATAGTAGCTAATACATATATAAATTGATAAAGTATTTCATACTAATTCATTTATATATAGAGGATCAAATGAAAAAACAAATTTTTTAAATAAATATTTTAAGGATAAATTAGATTTACTTACTGTTATATCATCATCTGATCAGTTATTAAATGCTATTTATATGGGAGTTAAAAATATAGATGCATTTGATATAAGTAATTTTCCAAAATATTATATGTATTTGAAACTTGCAGCTTTAAAGTCATTAGATAGAAGTGATTATTTAGATTTCTTCTATAATGCAACAGGAAATGCAGAAAAATATGATGATATGTATTTTGATGGAATTAGAAAATATTTAACTCCTGATATTGAATCTTTTTGGACAAGTCTAATTAATTTCTATGATTGGACTGATATTACTTTTTCTTCTCTTTTCTCAGGTGAAGTTGTATCAGAAAGTGCAGCACCTTTAAAAAATATATATTTAGAAAAAGATAATTATAACAAGATGAAAGATTTAATAGAAAATGTTTCTATAAATACATATGAAGGAGATATACTATCTCTTGTAAATATTTTAAATAATAAGTATGATTTAGTATATTTATCTAATATAATTGGTTATGTTGATAAGAAAAAATATAAAGAAATGTTAGATAAAATAAATCTAAAAAAAGATGGTAAAATACTTACATATGTTTATGACTATAATAATAGAATATATAATTTCTTTAATGAACAAAAATATTCATTTGATGCATTTGAAGAAGATAAATTAAGTGGTGTTTTGGTTTATAAAAGGTAGATTAATCTACCTTTTTTTGATATAATTTATTAGTGGTAAAAATAAGGAAGTGAGTTATATGAAGAAAGGTTTTACTTTAATTGAATTACTTGCTGTAATAGTAATACTTGCTATAATAGCACTTATAGCAATACCTCAAATTACAAAAGTAGTTGATAATGCTAAAAAGGAAGCAGGAGCGCGTTCTGTTGAGGGACATATAGAAAGTATAAATACGGAACTTGCTAAAAAGATGCTTACAGGAAGTGATTTAAATGACGGAGAATATAGTTTTTCTACTTTAGGCGTTAAAACAAAAGGAAATACATCATGTACATCTTATACACTTAAAAGTAATACTGTACTTACAGCCTCTAATTGCATGGCTAATGGCTATACTTATAATTATGATATGAATAGTGGAGCATACATTCTAGCTGGTTCAAAAGGATCAAACGCTAGTATATATGCGAGTAGTAATGGAATGCTTCATGTGTGTGGTAGAAACATATGTAATTCCAAAGGACAAATATTTAGACTAACAGGAGCATCTGCTTCTGGAAACTACATGGTTGGAAAAACATTAAATTATGATTCAATTCATCATTTGAAAAGTTGGGGAGCTAATGTACTTAGATTCTTTACTTGGCCAAACAAATCATGGGGTATAAATTATGTTGGACATGAAGAAGAAAATATAAAGAACTCAAGAGCTATAATTGATGCAGTAATAGAAAATGATATGTATGTAGTTGTAAACTGGGATCCAGCTTTAACTAAAGGTAATCCTTATACAGATGCTGCAGTTGATTTTTTCTCTCGTATTTCAGCTCTTTATCCAAACGATCCTCATATAATATATGAGATTTGGAATGAACCAGAAAAAACAAATACATGGGATGATATTAAAACACATTGTAATAAAGTAATAGAAGCTATTAGAAAAAATTCCAAAGATTCTATAATAGTTACTCCAATGCCTATCGATGGTACAGAATCATCTGTTTATATGAATGATAGATATAGTGATTCTAATATCATGTATTCTCATCATATGTATATGTCAGGTTTAACGCAAAAAAGTGTAGATAATTTATATTATTATGCTGAACAAAATTTTCCAATATTTGAAACAGAATGGGGACCAATGTATGGAACAACTGCAAATTTAGATCCTGTAATGATGCCAGAGGCAACAACTTATTTACGTACTTTAAATAATCTTAATATAAGTTATATTATGTATGGTTTCTTTTCTTGTAAAGGAGTTAATCTAGAAACATTTGGAATAACTTTAACACCTGATTGGGATAAAAACTTTAGTGACTCTAAATTAAGAGAAAATGGTATTTTTATGAAAAATATGCTATCAGGAGTTCAACCTTCAAAATATAATTTATTAAGAGAAAATGGAAAAAACGATTCTGTTTATTATAGATCAAGCGAATGGAAAGATAAGATTGAGACAATTGATTTTATAAAAGGTGGAAGTGTTCCATCTAATGCGGAAGTAACATGGGATTTATCATTTGCTCGTGACAACTCTATAATTGGTTATCTAGTTAAATCTAAAACTGATGGATTATATAATATGTATGTCACATCAAAAGATACAATAAATGCACCATTTAATTCATCTTATTTATTCTCAGGTTTAACTAAATTAAAATCAATTAACTTTAGTAATTTTGAAACTAAGTATGTTCAAAATATACATTATATGTTTATGGGTGATAAATCACTTGAATCATTAGATTTATCTATGTTTGATGTAAGTAGAGTTAAATCTATCTGGAGTTTATTTCAAGATTGTCAAAAGCTTAAATCTGTTAATTTAAAAAATTGGGATTTAACTTTAACCGATGGTGGATATATCTTTACAAACTGTTATGAACTTGAAAGTATCGACTTATCACACATTAAATTTAATGGAGTAAAAAATTATAATTATATGTTTGCTAATACTAAGAAATTAAAAAAATTAGATCTTTCATCTTCAAATGTAGCTACAGTAAATAGTATAAGTAATGCATTTAGTTCATGCTTAAGTTTAGAAGAGTTAGATTTATCAGGATTTACTATTACAGATGCTACGTCTGTTACAAATGCATTAAAAAATGTAAAAGAAGGAGCTAAAGTAATAGTTAAAGATCAAACAACAATTGATTTAATAAAACCAACTACGACTAATACTGTAAACTTTGAGATAAAGAAGTAGATAATTCTACTTTTTTTTGATACAATATAGAAGGATATGGAGGAATGTCTATGGACTTTAGAGATATTAATGAGTTTTTTAAGGATACTTTTAAATATATAATGGTTGCTGTTGTTGTTATTTTACTATTTGTTTTTGTAGTTGGTATTGAACAAGTAGTAGGCCCTTCAATGAATCCTACATTAAAAGAAGGAAATGTTGTTGTTGTAAATAAACTTTTATATAGATTTAAAAATATAAATAGAAATGATATTGTTATATTATCTCAAAATGAAAAACATATGATTAAAAGAGTTATAGGGTTGCCTGGAGATTACATAGAATACAAGGACAATTATTTATATGTTAATGGTGAGAAGTATAAAGAGTCATTTATAAATAATGTTGACACAGAAGACTTTTCTTTAAAGGATTTGGGATATGATAAAATACCTGATGATATGTATTTAGTGCTTGGTGATAATAGAGAAAACTCACTAGATAGTAGAAGTTATGGACTTATAAAAAAGAAACAAATAATAGGTAAAGCATTCTTTAAAATATGGCCAATTGGAAAAATTAAATAATTTTAATTGCTAAAAGTAGACAAATGTCGAAAAATAGTATATATTATAGTTAGAACGAAAGGGCGAAACTAGTATATATATTGGCAAAACTATAGAAATATAGTGACGCAAAGCTATAGAACCTAAAATTATTTAATCATGGTAGTCAGCTGCATTTATACAATAGTATAAGTGCTTTTTTGTTTATAAAGGGAGGATTTATATGAACAAAAAAAGAATTTTCGGTATTATCTTATTCCTTTTGATTGGATTTTTTATGTTTACTTTTGCCAATCCAAATGAAAAGGTAAATGACGAAGACAAAAAACCTAAAACTGAAGAAAAAGAAAAAAAGAATAAAAAGGGAATTCAAGTAATTGAACCAACTGATATAGATCAAAAAGAAACTAAAACAGAGGAAAGTATTATTAGAGTTGAGACTAATAGAGTTGTTCCAACTGAAAACAATATTCCAAGTGTTCAACCAGTAGATAATTCAAAAGAAATTGAAAAAGCTTTAGAATTAGAGCGTGCTAAAAAAGAAGCAATAGAAGAATTAGTTAATTATAAAAAAGATTATGACTATACTGATTCATCATTAAGAGAAGAAATAGTTAAAGAATATACTGATGCTATTAATGAATCTAAAGATATAACTGATGTTGATAGACTTCTTAATGATGGAGAAGATAAAATTGATGAATTAGTAGAAGAAGATTTAACTAATTATATCAATAACGCAATAAATTCTATTAAAAACTATGCCAAAGAAGATGAAAAATATATTTCTGAAATTACGAATGAAAAAAATAATGGTATTGATAAATTAGAAGAAATAAAAGAAACAAATATAGAAGATATTGATTTAAAAAATATCAAAGAAGAAATTGATGGAATAGTAGAAGTAACTAATGGTAATATAGATAGTATTATAGCTAACAAAACATTTAAAGTAACATTTGTTGGCAAAGGTAATGTTAAAGAAGAACAAATTGTTAAATATAAAGAAACTGCAACAGCTCCAACACAAGATAAGTTTAATAATCCAATATATAAGGATGTAACATATAGTCTTACTGGATATGATAAAGAGTTTAGTGAAGTTAAATCTGATTTAACAGTTACTGCTTTATATAAAATTACAAATATAAAAGCAACAATTTATTTAAATAATAATGAAGTGCCAAGTGATAAATATAGTAATAAAAATATTAAATATACTAAAATTGGTACAGTTAATTTAAAACTTGATAATGAAAAAATAAATAATATTATTTTAAATGATAAAAATGCAAATGTTTATACTAATGATGACATTGATATTACAACTTTATTTAATGAAGAACCAGATGTAGAAGAATTAGAAAATAAATATGATTATTATGAATATTATGTTGTAAAATTTGTTTCAGGTAGTCAAGCAGGATTACATATTGATTGTGTTAAACGTCATGATGATTTAAGAGAATTAAATGATGCTAAAGAAAGACTTAATGACTTAATTAATAGTCTACCTAAGAACTGCAATGAAACATATACAAGTGCTACTTGTAGTGTATTAGATAAGACAGTAAATGATTCAAAAAATGCATCAACACTTGCTGAAGTTTTAAATGCAATTGATGAAATAACTAATGCAAAAAATAATTTAGTTGAAATTGTTTTAGATCATATTACATTAACTTTAAATACTGATACATATTATTTAAATGGTGATCAAGCTACTATAAAAGTAGAAGCATTCTATAATGATGATGCTAAAAATGGTGAAATTAATAATTATACAACTGTAACTGCATTTGATAATACAAGTATAGGAAGTAGAGAAGTAAAAGTTTCTTATACATTTAATGGTGTAACTAAAGAAGCAATTGCTTCATATAAAGTTATTTATACTGATGAACAATTAAAAGCTAAAACATCTAAAATAGATTCTGACATTGATTGGAATGTTGTATGGGATAAAACAAGTTGGTGGCCACATGTTCCATATATAAGTGGAATTGAATTTAAAATTGAATTTAAAAATGTAGATGAAGATGTAGAAGCTGCATATATTCATAAAACAACAGACAACATTTTTACTAATAGTGATCAAGTAATAACACTTAATAAAACTAATGATAAAAATGTATTTAATATAAGTTGGAATGACTATAATAGACTTTGGAGTAATAATACATTATTTGCTGGACAACATATTTATGTAACTTATAAAATTGGTGATCAAACATATACACAAAGATATAAAGAACGTAATAGTAAATTATATATTGATTAATGTAAACAATTGTTAAATATCAAGGCAAGTCCTTGATATTTTTCATAATTTATAGTAATCTTTAAGTAGGTGATAACATGGCTTATATAAAATATAAAGAGTTGACTAAATACTTTAATTTTAGTAAAGAAATAGATAAAGATAATCTACCAACTTATGTAACTGATTATTTAAAAAAAGGTGAAGTTGTAATTAAAGCATATAAGACAACTAGAGATAAAGGAATTTTTACAAATGAGAGAATGATTTTATTTGATGTTAATCCATTTTCAAATAGTAAGAAAATTCATATAATACCTTATAAATCTATATCTTCAGGAGCGGTTTTATTTAAAAAAATAAGTGCTGCAATCTTACTTTCATTTGATAGCGGATATCAACTTAAATTAAACTTTATTAGAATGAGTGCTAAAGATAAAACTGAACTTAGAAAATTATTTAGTTATATATTTGAAAACAAATAAAAGGCTTAATGCCTTTTTTATGTTATAATAAATTTAGGTGATGATATGACACTAAATGATTTGTTTTTAATATTGCAAAGTGAATGCCCTAGCTCTTTAATAAAACAACATGAAAAAGATATTTTTGAATTTATACCCGCTTTAGAAAAGTGCAAGGGGTTTGATCAAAATAATGATTGGCACATTTATGATGTTTATGAACATATACTACATGTTATAGATAATACCGATAATGTTTTAGAACTTAGACTTGCGGCACTATTTCATGATGTTGGAAAACCAATTACATATAGTGTTGATGAAAATGGAGTAGGACATTTTTATAATCATTGGATAGTATCAATGAATATATTTAATGATTTTGCTTCTAATAAAAAAATAAATAAAGAATTAAAAGAAAATGTATCAAAATTAATCTTTTATCACGATATGAATTTATTAAAAGTAGATAGTAATACATTAGATTTGTTTTTATCATTATTTGATAAATATGAACTAAAATTATTGTTTAATTTAAAAAGGGCAGACTTAATGGCTCAAAATCCTAAATATGCTTATTTTTTAAATAACATAGAAGAACAAGAAAATATGATAAAACACTTGACTAATAGTAAAAAAATGCTATAATAAAACCATTATTTGGGGGTTAGTAGAATGAACAACATAATTGAAGTAAACAAAGAAGAAAAAGAATTATTATTTAAAATGGCAAAAGAAGGAATACACATAGGAGAAGGTGCAGAAGGAAATTGCTATTTAAGTGTTAATGATCATGGTGGAATGGAAGTTTTAAAAATAATAGATAAAGATGTTAGATATGGCATTAATAATGTCATATTAGACTCAACAATTAATTTGAAAAGCTTTGCATTTCCAAAAAAAGTATACATGTTAGATGGAAAAGTTATTGCTTATACAGCAAGATATTATATGGATTATTTAAAATCAGATAATATTAAATTAAAGCCAATGGTTATTAATTCAGATTTATTCAATAATGCTGTATCAAGATTTATAGATGAACTAAAAGTTTTATCAGAATTTAGAATTCATATAAATGATCTTGATTATAATTTAGTATTTGATAATTATAATTTAGTTGCAATTGATACATTAGGATATGAAGTTAGAGATTATAATACATTTGATGAGAATATTGCAACCTTAAAATCAGCACTTAAAGAGACATTTAGATTTAAATCTGAAATTATACTTGATAAGAAAGTTGATTTTGATAAAGAAGTGGATCGCATGCTAGTTTATAAAAGTGAATCATACATGCCAAAGCATTTAAAAAAAGGTAGATAGTAATATCTATTTTTTTATGCTATAATTAAATAGGTGATAATATGAGTAAGAAGGTAGTAGTCTTAGGTGGCGGAACAGGAATGTCTACACTTTTAAAGGGCTTAAAACTATTTCCTTTAGATATAACAGCGGTCGTATCAGTATCTGATGATGGAAAATCAACTGGTAGACTTAGAGAGGAATTTAATACAATAGCTGTTGGAGATATTAGAAGAGTAATAACTTCTTTATCTGAGACAGAACCTTTGATAGAAAACTTAATGAATTATAGATTTAATACAACTAGTGATTTAAATGGACATACAGTGGGTAATTTGCTTTTAACAGCGTTAGCTAATATAACTGGTAATTTATCAGATGGAATTGAATCTCTTTCTAAGGTCTTTAATTTAAAAGGAAGAGTTTTACCACTTACAGAAGATAATGTAGAACTTGCTGCAACTATGAGTGATGATACAGTTATAATAGGTGAACATAAAATTACAGAATCTAAAAAAGGAATTAAAGAAGTATATTATAATAAAGAAGCTATAACTAATCCTTTAGTTATTGATAGTATTATAGAAGCTGATTTAATCATACTTAGTATGGGAAGTTTATATACAAGTGTTATTCCAAATCTACTTAATAGTGATATGAAAAGAGCTTTATCTAAAAG
>CAZFGE010000003.1:0-21128 GCA_964518415.1 uncultured Muribaculaceae bacterium | reverse complement strand
TTTTATGGTATAATTTTGATAGGTGAGACTATGATTAAAGTAGTATGAGGAAGACACGGAGAAAGTGTTTGGAATAAAGAAAAGAAGTTGACTGGATGGACTGATGTTGAACTATCTGAAAACGGTATTAAAGAAGCACATAATGCAGGTATTTTATTAGAAGAAAATAATTATACTTTTGATATAGCTTATACATCTGTTTTAAAGAGAGCTAATGATACATTGGATATTATTTTAGATGAATTAAATTTAAATATTCCAATTAAATATGATTGGCACTTAAATGAAAGACATTATGGAGCCTTACAAGGTTTAAATAAAGATGAGACAAGATTAAAGTATGGTGATGAACAAGTAAAACTTTGGAGAAGAAGTAGTGATGTGTTCCCTCCAGAACTTACTAAAGATGATCCAAGATATCCTGGTAATGATCCAAAATATAGTGACTTATCAGAAGAAGATCTTCCTTTAACTGAGAACTTAAATTCAACAATTAAAAGAGTAATTGAATATTGGAATAGTGATATTAAAGAAACAATACTAAATGGAAAGAATGTTATTATAGTAGCACATGGTAATTCACTTAGAGGATTAATTAAGTATTTAGATGATATGTCAGATGAAGATATAATAAATCTAGAAATTCCTACAGGAAGACCTTTAGTGTATGAATTAGATGATGAATTAAAACCTATAAGACATTATTATTTGGGTGAATAGAATGAATAGAGATAAAAAAATAATAAGAGTTAGTATTTATGGAATAATTGTTAATGTTATTCTTGTTATATTTAAAGCAATAGTTGGATTTATTACAGGTTCAATAGCCATTATACTTGATGCTATTAATAACTTAAGTGATGCAGCATCTTCAATAATAACTATAATAGGTACAAAGCTATCTAATAAAAGACCTGATAAAAAACATCCATATGGATATGGAAGAGTTGAATATTTTTCTTCAATTATTATTGCTGTAATAGTTTTAGTTGCAGGTTTAACGTCATTTAAAGAATCATTTTTAAAAATAATTAAACCAGAGTTAGCTGAGTATTCAGTTATATCTATCTTTATAATTATAGTAGCTGTATTTGTTAAATTCTTCTTTGGTAGATATGTAAAAAATGAAGGTGCTAAACTAAATTCAAATAGCTTAGTAGCAAGTGGTACAGATGCTATAAGTGATTCAGTATTATCCCTTTCTACAGTTATAGGAGCACTTATTAGTATGATATGGCATATTAGTTTAGAAGGATATTTAGGTTTAATTATATCTATTATTATTTTAAAATCAGCATACGAAATCTTAAAAGACACAGTATCAGATATGATAGGTATAAGAGCAGATTCTAATTTAACTAAAAAACTAAGAAAAAAAGTAATGTCTTATAAAGAGGTAATTGGTGTATATGATTTGGTATTGCACAATTATGGCCCTAATACAATTATAGGGACTGCTCATATAGAAGTACCTGATAATATGAGCGCTAAAGAAATACATAAATTAACTAAAGAAATTGCAGCTGATATTTATCTAACTTTAGGTATAACGCTCACTCTTGGTATATATGCATCAAATAGTGAAGGTGAATTTAAAAATATTAAAGCTTATTTAAATACTTTAGTAAAAAAATATAAAACAATATTACAAGTACATGGATTTTATGTAGATGAAGAAAATAGTTTTATATCATTTGACTTAATATTTGATTTTGATGAAAAGAATCAAGAAAATATAAAAAATGAAATAATTTCATCTTTAAAAAATAAGTATCCTAAGTTTGATTATTATGTTGTACTTGATACTGACTTTAGTGATTAGGAGTTTTATATGAAAGAAAAATTAGAATGTTTAATGACTAAAATGAATGAAATTAAATATGGTTATGTTATTGATGGAGTTAATATATATCCTGATTTAGAAAATGATAAGGAAATGAACAAAGATTTTCCCAAATTATATCACTTACTATCTCCAGATGAATTAATTAAAAATAAACATGGTGTATGTTGGGATCAAGTGGAGTTAGAAAGATATTACTTAAGTCTTGATAATATAGCTTGTAGTTCATACTTTATAGTAGAATATGATGATAAGTTTTATCCAACACATACATTCATTGTAATATGTGCTAATAATAAATATTATTGGTTTGAACACTCTTGGTATCCTTATCGCGGAATTCATGAATATGATAGCTTAAATGAATTATTAAAGGATGTAAAACTAAAATTTTCAAAAAATAAAAATATAGATGATATAGTAATTTATAATTATGAAAAGCCAAAATATGGTATTAGTTCAAACGAATTTTTTAAACATTGTGAAGAAGGTAAAAGGGTTAATATTTAAATTAACCTTTTTAAATACACTATAAAATGATATAATTGAGTAGGTGATAAAATGGCTGATTATATAAAAGGTAAATTTAAAAGAACAATATTTGAGTCTAATAATGGTTATGTAATTGGCCTTGTTAGAGTTAAAGAGACAAATGATTCTATTATGGAAGACTATATAAATAAAACAATTACATTTACAGGTTATTTTGCTGATTTAAATTTAGATGATGATTATATATTTTATGGTAAGCTTGTAGAACATCCTAAATATGGTATTCAATATAATGTAGATAAATATGAACGTATTAAACCTGAAGATAAAGATGGTATAGTTGAATTTTTAGCTAGTGATTTATTTCCTGGAGTTGGAGATAAACTAGCTACTCGAATTGTTGATACATTAGGCGATAATGCACTAGATAAAATCTTAGAAGATAAAAACAATTTAAGAATGGTCCCTAAAATACAAGAAAAAAAGATAGATACAATATATAGTGTTTTAACTAAATATGAAGAGTCTCATAATATTGTTGTATACTTAACAGAACTTGGATTTAATATGAAAGATTCACTTGCTATTTATAATAAATATAAAAATTTTACAGTATCAACTATTGAAAACAATATATATGATATTATTGATGAAGTTGATAATATATCATTTAAGAAGGTAGATGAGATAAGTAAAAAGCTAGATTTTGCTTATGATGATATAAGAAGAATAAAAGCATGTGCTTTATATATAATGAATAACTTGTCATTTGAAACTGGTGATACATATTTAGAATACTCTGATATAAAAAATGAATGTATAAATTACCTAAAATTTGACATACTAGATGATGACTTTAAAAATATTTTAGATGAGCTTAGATATGAAGGCAAAATTGTTTTAGAAAAAGATTATTACTATTTAAAACAAGCATATCAAGATGAGACTTATATTGTAAGTAAGATTAAGAAACTTCTTGATAAAGAAACTGATAGTTATGAATTTTTCTATTCTAAATTAAAACAATTAGAAGAATTATATCATGTTAAATATAATAAAAAACAAGAACTTGCGATAGAAAAAGCTTTAACTAATAATATTTTAATTATAAATGGAGGACCTGGAACAGGTAAAACTACAATTATAAAAGCAATTATTTCAATGTATCAAGAAGTTAATCATTTAACATTTGATTCTTTAGTAGAAGAGACAAAATTACTTGCGCCTACTGGTAGAGCTAGTAAGAGAATGAGTGAGGCTACTAATATGCCTGCATCTACTATACACAGGTTTTTAAAATGGGATAGAGAGTCTAATTCATTTAATGTAGATGAATATAATAAAGATTATTCTAAATTAATAATTATAGATGAAGTTAGTATGATTGATCTAAATCTATTTGCAAGCCTACTTAGAGGACTTACAGATAATATAAAATTAGTATTAGTTGGTGACTTTAATCAGTTACCTAGTGTTGGAGCTGGAAATGTTTTAAAAGACTTAATAGAAAGTAGTGTTATTGATACAATTGAGCTTGATACTTTATATAGACAAAGTGAAGACTCATATATAAATAAACTAGCTTTAGAGATAAAAGAAAATGATTTATCAAATTACCTAGAGACTAAGGATGACTATACATTCTTAGAATGTAATAGTTATAGTTTAAATAATAATATCAAAGAAATTGTTAAAAAAATAATTGAAAAAGGATATGATAAAAAACAAATTCAATTAATGGCACCTATGTATATTGGACCAAATGGCATAGATAGATTAAATAAAGAACTACAAGATGTATTTAATCCAAAAGACACATATAAAAAAGAAGTATCATTTGGAGATATTGTATTTAGAGAAAATGATAAAGTATTACAATTAGAGAATATGCCAGATGAAAATGTTTTTAATGGAGATATAGGATTCATTGAATATATTTTATATCCAAGCGAGTCTGATTCTAAAAAAACAGAAGTGTATGTAAATTATGATGGTATTATAGTTAAATATTTACCCCAAGACTTAATAAAAATAAAACATGCATTTATAATAAGTATACATAAATCACAAGGAAGTGAATTTGATATAGTAGTTCTTCCACTTACTCTAAACTATAGAAGAATGCTTTATAGAAAGCTTATTTATACAGCTATTACACGAGCTAAGAAAAAACTTATCTTAATAGGTGAGAAAGAAGCATTTTTATATGCAGTTTCTAATAACAATGAGAGAGTTAGAAATACAAATTTAAAAGATAGACTTTATAATATGTATAATAATTAAATATTTAAATATAATAATAGTGTATGTTAAAGCATACACTATTGTCATATTTTTTAGCAAGAAGGTGATATTATGAAGTTAGTTAAGAGTATGGCTCTTGTTGGTATGGGAGCTGGAGCTGTTTTAGCGTATCAAAAGTATAATAAGCCAGTAATGGATAAGATGAATGAGATTTTTTCTAATATGAAAGAAAAGATGAATGACGAACTAGAAAATATGATGAAATAATAAAAGAGACCCGGAATAAATCCGAGTCTCTTTTAAAATAGAATAGAATGTTTTGAAGTAATCTAAAAAAAGATTTACATTAGCGTCGGTCTTAAGCCGACATCAATAATATTACTACAAATTTAGACATAATGCAACCCTTTTTTTAAAAAAAATTAAAAAAATTAAAAAATAATTGATTTTTCTATAAAAAGTACTATAATATATGTAGATTTATGAGGTGTTTATATGAAGAGATTTGTTGTATGTATTATATTAATATTTGTTATATCATTTGGAGTATCTTTATTTGTTAAAGCAGAAGATACAAATACTGTAATTAGTAATCCTGTTGAAAATGGACATATTACAACAAATATAAGAATCGATCATGCTATTACAAAACTAAATTTCTTCAAAAAGAACATTAATGTTATTGTTGAATATAAAGAAAAGATGAATTAATCATCTTTTTTTGTTACTTTATATAAGTCATCTAAACTTTCAACTACAATTGTCTCATCATTCATAATTTTTTTATGAGCAGGTGAGTCTTCAACAGTTAGTTTATGAGTTAGTCTTAAAAAATGTATATAATACTTAACTAAACATATTAATTGAAGATTTATAGTTGCTAATCTAAAACCATTATTAATATTATCTAAATTATTTGTAAGTATATTTATAAAATAAGATATAATTGTTACAAATAAAAATGTTGTTTTAATTTTTCCAACCATAAGTGTTTCTGTATGATTAGTAACTTTATAGTAGTAATAGTTTAATGAAGCTATTAATATTTCTAAAAGAAGTATTAATACTACACTAAAGAATCTAGGTGTTAGACAAATAAGTAGCCCAATTGCAAATGTTTTATCAGCAACATCATCAAGTTTTGCCCCTTTAAGTGATGTAACATGCCACATGCGAGCAAGTTTTCCATCAAGTAAATCAGTTAAAGCACCTATAATTGCAAGTGGAATAACTATTATATATAAATTGAATAAGCTTAAGATTATCATAATTGGTACTAAGCATATTCTAATAAGTGTAAGTAAATTTGGAATTTCACTTTTTTTCATAAATATCACCAATATAATTTTAGCACATAACCATTGAATAATCAAATAAGACAAGCATATAATATAGTGTACTTATGTACAATTTGGAAATCTGTAGTGCTTATGGATTTCCTTTTTTCTTGTTAAATTTTAAAATTTATTTTATAATTAAATAGGTGGTAATATGAAAAAGCAAATTTTATTTACATTTGTAGTTTTATTTATTGTAGTTTTAGCTTTTTTTGGATATAGAAATTTAAATAAAAAAGAAAAAGTTAATCCTATTGATAATGTAATGTCATCTTATAAAAACTATAAATTCCACAATATTGAAAAAAATGATTTATTTAAATTAAAAGATTTAGTAATTAAATATGATATGACTAAAGAATCATCAGTTATTAAATATAATGATAAATCAATATCTGCATATTTAATAGATGACTATCTACATTTAATGGTTAATGATATTGATTATAAGTATCCAGATATTGGCGAAGTAGATAGATTAATGTTTTATAAATATTGTAGTTGTAATGAAGAGTGCTATAGACTAGTAATTTTAACTGAAGAGGGTAATATTTATTATTTAGAATTTAGTGATGATATTAATTTTGAAGATCCAAATATATTTAAAAAAATAGAAAGTGATTATATATATAAAAATATAGGTTACGTAAATGATTTAAATGTTAATAGTGAATGCGGTGTTAACGGACTTGTTTTAGTTGATGATGCTGATAATACACATATTTATGATAATAAGCTAAATATTTATGAGCAAACTTATTCAACATTTTTAAAAAATAATGATCATATTTTGTATATTTATCCTGATGGTATTATTAATTTAGATAGTTTTGATAAAATAAATAATAGATTTAGTGAAATATATACGATTGATAATGCTTTTTATTTAGTTAGTGTTGATTCTAAAATATATAAATTAACGCTTGATAATAATTTGTCACTTGTATCTAATAAAACAATTTCAAAAATTGGAATTTATAATAAAAATACAATCATTATTATTTTTAATGACGCAACTGCAAAAAAAATAAATGTAAATAGTGTGTTTAGATAATTTACACGCTGCCATTTTTGTGCTATCATTTTATAGGAGGGTAGATTTATGAAAAAAATTTTAACTGTTATAGGTGGAATTGTTGTTGGATTAATTGTTTTTTGTGTTGTTATATTTTTAATTGTATCAGCTACTTCAAAAAAATTAGTATGTAAGTCTAGTGAAGGCAATATAACAATTATGTATAATGATAAAACATTAACAGGTTATAAATTAAAAAATGTGAAATATGATTTTGATGGTCAAAAAGCATATGCTGAGAAAGTTGGCGTTGATAATTATATTAAAGAATTTAAAACCTTTTTTGAATCTCATACAACTGGAACATGTAAATAACATGTTCTTTTTTTTAAATCTTCATGATATAATATTACTTAGTTAATAGAGGGTGATTAAATGGAAAAAATAATATTAGTAGATGGAAATAATCTTTTATTTAGAAGTTATTATGCAACTGCTTATAATGGAAACTTTATGAATAATTCTAAGGGACAACCAACTAATGCTTTATTTGGGTTCGCTAATATGATGAATAAAATAATAAATGAGGAAAATCCAACATATATATTGGTTGCTTTTGATAAAGGAAAGACTTTTAGACATGAAGAGTACGTTGACTATAAAGGTGGTAGAGAAAAAACTCCAGATGAGTTAAAAAGTCAATTCCCACTTGCTAAAGAAATGCTTACATATATGGGTATTAAATATTATGAAATTGATAATTATGAGGCTGATGATATAATTGGTACATTTGCTAAATATTGTGATAATGACCCAAACTTTGTTGGAACAATCATAAGTAGTGATAAAGATTTACTTCAATTAATTAGTAATGATATTGAAATAAAATTATTAAAACAAAAAGATTATATTAGATATAATAGGGATTCATTTAAGGAAGAATATGGAATAGAGCCTATTAATATAATTGATCTTAAAGCTTTAATGGGAGATTCATCTGATAATATTCCAGGAGTTAAGGGAGTAGGTGAAAAAACTGCTTTAAAATTACTTCAAGAATATAAAACATTAGATGGTATTTATGAACATATTGATGATATAAAGGGTAAATTAAAAGAAAAGTTAGAAACTGATAAAGATAATGCATATATGAGCTATCATTTAGCTACTATTATAAAAGATGTTCCAATGGATATAGATATAAATGATTTAAAGTATAAGGATAAAGATATAGAAAAATTAAATAATTTATATGAAGAGTTAGAGTTTTATTCATTTATAAAAAAAGAAAAGAAAAAATTTGATGATATAAATGTTACTATAGTAGATAATATAGATAATCTGGATATTAAAGAAAATTCAAGTGCTTACCTAGAAATATTAGGGTCTAATTATCATACATCAGAAATACTAGGGCTTGCTATTTATAATAGTGAACAATCTTTATATATACCTTTTGATGTTTTAAAAAATATTAAGGAAATTAAAAATATTAAATATACATATGACTATAAAAAGATGTATGTAGCTTTAAAATGGAAAGATATTAAAATACCTGATGAAATGTTTGATTTGATGATTGCAGGTAATTTACTTAACTATAATATAAAAGATGATATTGCATATCTTGCTAATCAAATGGGTTATAGTATTCCTTTTTATGATACAATGTATCAAAAAGTTAAAACAAGAGCTATTTATGAAGCACCTAGTATAGAAGAAGTTGCTAAAGTATCTTTATTAAAAGCTAAATTTATTTATGATAATAAAGTTATTTTGGAAGATAAATTAATTGATGAAGGTATGATTGATTTATTTGAAAATATTGAAAATCCTCTTGCGCATACTCTAGGTGATATGGAATATAATGGTGTTTATGTAAATGTTGATACTTTAAATGAAATGGGGTCTAAATTAAAAGAAAAAGAGCTTTCAATAGAAAAAGAAATATATGATTTAGCTGGATTAGAATTTAATATATCTTCTCCTAAACAATTAGGTGAAGTATTATTTGAAAAATTAAATTTATCTCATGGTAAGAAAAATAAAAGTGGTTATTCTACATCAGTTGAAGTTTTAAATAAAATTAGATTAGAACATCCAATTGTCGATAAAATAATAGAATATAGATTAGTTACTAAACTTTATACAACATATATAGAAGGACTTAAAAATACTATTTTAGAAGACGGTAAAGTACATACTATATTCACACAAACTCTAACTCGTACAGGACGCCTTTCATCAATTGAACCAAACCTTCAAAATATTCCAATTAGAAATGAATATGGTAAGATGATTAGAAAAGCATTTGAGCCAAGCCGAGATTCCGTAATATTATCTAGTGATTACTCTCAAATTGAACTTAGAGTTATGTCACATATGGCAAACATTGAATCTTTAAAAGATGCTTTCTTAAATGGCATTGATGTTCATACTAAAACAGCAAGTGATATATATAAAGTTCCAACAAGTGAAGTTACTAAAGATATGAGAAGAATGGCTAAAGCAACTAACTTTGGAATAATTTATGGAATAAGTAAATATGGCTTATCTGAAAATTTAGGGATTACTTCTAAAGAAGCAGGTGAGTTTATGGATAACTACTTAGCAACTTATCCAGGAATTGAAGAGTTTAAGAAGAGTACTATTGCCGAAGCTTATAAAAATGGTTATGTAAAAACACTTACAAATAGAAAAAGATATATAGAAGAGTTAAAGAATGCAAATTATATGATTAGACAAAGTGGTGAGAGAATTGCTCTTAACACACCAATTCAAGGAACTGCTGCTGATATGATTAAACTTGCTATGGTTAATATTGATAAGAGATTTAAGAGAGAAAACATTAAATCTAAAATGATTATTCAAGTACACGATGAATTAGTATTTGACTGTTTAAATAGTGAGTTAGATAAAGTAATAAGTATTGTTAAAGATGAGATGGATAATGTAATAAAATTAGATGTACCACTTGATGTAGATATAGAGTATGGTACAGATTGGTATGAAGCAAAATAATTTGATTTATTAAATAATATATGTATAATAAGTTTTAGGAGGTAAGTATGGAATTAAAAGGAAGTAATACAGAAAAAAATTTAATGGCTGCTTTTGCAGGTGAGTCACAAGCTAGATGCAAGTATACTTTTTATGCATCAAAAGCAAAAAAGGATGGATTTGAGCAAATTGCTGCTTTGTTTGAAGAGACAGCTAATAATGAAAAAGAGCATGCAAAAATTTGGTTTAAACTACTTCATGATGGAGAAGTTCCAACTACAACAGTTAATTTAAAAGATGCTCTAGATGGTGAAAACTATGAATGGACTGATATGTATAAAGAATTCGCAAAAACTGCTCGTGAAGAAGGATTTGAACATATAGCTTATCTTTTTGAACAAGTTGGTGAGATAGAAAGACATCATGAAGAAAGATTTAAAAAACTACTTAAAAATATTGAAGATGAAGTTGTTTTCTCAAGTGAAGGAGATTCTATTTGGATATGTAGAAACTGCGGACATATAGTTGTTGGAAAGAACGCTCCTAAAGTATGCCCAGTTTGTAATCACCCAGGAAGCTATTTTGAAAAGAAAGCTGAAAATTATTAAGAGAATATAATTCTCTTTTTTTATTATTTGTGATAAAATTAATTAAGGTGATTATATGAAGGTATTACTTTATACAGAAGGATTAAAAAAAAATAGGTAAATCAGGACTAGGAAAAGCTGTTAAACATCAAATTAGAGCTTTAGAAGATAATAACATTGAATATAGCCTAGATCCTAAAGATATAGAAACTTGTGATATTGTTCATATTAATTTTTATGGATTAAAATCATATATATTGGCTAAAAAAGCACATAAGTTAGGTAAAAAAGTTGTATATCATGCTCATTCTACAGAAGAAGATTTTAAGAATTCATTTATTTTATCTAATAAGGTTTCTAAAATATTTAAGTGGTGGATTTGTAAATGCTATAGGCTTGGTGATGTTATAATAACACCTACAGAATACTCTAAAAGACTTTTAACTAACTATAATTTAGGTAGAGATATATATGCTATTTCTAATGGGCTTGATACAAAGTTCTTTGAACATGATGCTGTATGGGGTAGAGAATTTAGAAAAATGTATGGGTATAGTGATACTGATAAAATAATAATGGGAGTAGGTCTTTATTTAAAGAGAAAAGGTATACTTGATTTTGTTGAACTTGCTAAAAGGATGCCAGAATATAAATTTATTTGGTTTGGTTACCTAGATTTAAAATATGTTCCAAAAGAGATAAAAGATGCAGTTAATACTAAGCTTCCTAATCTTAAGTTTGCAGGTTATGTTGAACCAACTACTCTAAGAAAAGCATATAGTGGAGCTAATTTATATTTATTTCCAACACTAGAAGAGACTGAAGGAATACCTATATTAGAAGCTATGTGTGAGTGTATTCCTACATTAGTCCGTGATATTCCTGTATTTGAAGAATATATTGATGGTAAGGATGTATATAAAGCTAAAGATATAAATGATTTTGAAGTTAAAATTAAAAATATCTTAGAAGGTAGTCTTCCATCTTTAAAAGAAAATGGATATAAATGTGCGAAAGCAAAAGATGTTAAATTAGTAGGTAAAAAATTAATTGATGTATATAATAAAGTATTAAAGGGCTAGTCCCTTAAATGTCCTCGTAGCTCAGTAGGATAGAGCAATTGCCTCCTAAGCAATAGGTCGGGGGTTCGATTCCCTTCGGGGACGCCATTTTTGATATAGAGAACTTTTAATAGTTCTTTTTTTAATTACTATGATATAATTTAATTGGTGATAGTATGAGTAATTTAATTAGAGTAAAAGATTTAACTGAATATGGAATGAAAAAGTGTGCTAAAGAATTTTCTGAGGGATCCATTGAACTTGAGAGATGCTTAATTACATTATGGAATCATGAATTATATACAAAGGCATGTTGTAAGGGACATTTGATGGGTGAAAAAGATTTTAAATTTTTATATCACTATGCTTATATTGCTATGGAAGAAAATATTAAACTATTTAAGTATTTAAGTGATGAATTAATAATTAATCCATATATTTTACTTTATAGTTTTAATAATCAAGAATGTATTTATTTCTATGGAGATAATAAATATAAAAATATAGAGTTATTAACTCGTGATATATTAAGTGGTGTCAAAAGTAATAACGAACTTTTAAATGATAAAGTAAATGTTCCTATGATGCCTTCATTAAAGAAAAAATTAATAGATGATTATTATTTAGAATGTGGTTTTAATAAATCAGAGATTAAAAAACTTGATGAGTTATCTCACGAATATTCTTTGATTGAAAGTTTATTTAATAATAATGAATTACTTGAAAGAAAAGGTGAATTGTTAAATGAACATAGTGAAATAATAAATAAGGTTAAAAGAAGAGTTTTAAAAAATAAAATATGATATAATTGATATGGTGATAATATGAGATATAGAGATACATACGTAGAGATTAATACAAACAATATCGAATATAATATAAAAAGTATAATTAATCAATATAATGGTTATGACTATTATTTTGGAGTTGTAAAAGCAGATTGTTATGGACATAATGATGCTATTAAAAGTATTATTAGTGGTGGATGTAATTACTTAACAGTTGCTATATTAGAAGAAGCTTTAAAGATAAGAGAAGAATATAAAGAAATACCTATATTATGTTTAGGAATAATTCCAAAAGAGTATTTAAATATAGCTTATAATAATAACATAACTATTACTGTAAATAGCCTAGAGTATGCTAAAGAAGTAGTGGATTCTAAATTAGATTTAAAAGTTCATATAAAACTAAATACTGGTATGAATAGGTTAGGTATAAAAAATAAACAAGAATTTATAGATACTTTTAATCTATTAGATAGTAATAATATTAATATAGAAGGTATATATACACATATATATAATTCATCTAATAAAACAGATACTCTAAATCAATTAAGTAAATATGATCAATTTATAAACAGTATTGATAAAAGCAAGGTTAAAATATTTCACACATCAGCAAGTGAAGCATTAATTAATTATGATAAACTACCTTACATTAATGGATGTAGACTTGGACTTATTATGTATGGTTTTACTGAAAATAAAAATTTAAAATTAAAATCAACATTTAAATTAGTAAGTAAAATAATTCAAATTAATAAAGTAAGTAAGAATGAGACTGTTGGATATAATGGAGCTTATAAAACAGATAAAGATACATTAATAGGTGTTGTTCAAATAGGATATGCTGATGGGATTATAAGAAAAAATACAGGTAGATTTGTTTATATAAATAATAAACCATATAAAATAGTAGGTAATATATGCATGGATATGTTATTTGTAGAAATTGATGATACTGTTAAAATAGGTGATGAAGTAGTAATACTTAAAGATAACAAACATATAGAAGAAGTATCAGATTATTTAGATACAATTCCTTATGAAGTATTATGTAGTATATCTAAAAGAGTTCCTAGAGTTTATGAATAAGCATTACTTTACGTCAAGCAATGCTTTTTTTGTTGATATAATATTTTTAATTATATATAATAGAACTGTAGTGTATTGGGAGGTAATAAACATGAAGAAAGGTTTTACACTTATAGAATTACTTGCTGTGATTATTATACTAGGGGTTGTCGCTTTAATTGCAGTTCCATCAATAACTAAGGTACTTGATGATTCAAGAAAAAAAGCTACAGATGAATCTGCCCGTCAGTATATCAATGCAGTAAATAGAAAAATTCAGTTAACAAACATGGAAAACTCTTCTAAAAAATTTGCTGATGGCTTATATTCATTACCACTTAATAGTGAATTAGAACCAGATATAAATGGAAAAAAGCCAATTGGTGGATGGATTAAAGTAGAAGATGGTAAAGTAAAAGAGTATTCAATTATTTATGATGATTATACTGTAACTGTTGACGAAAATGGAAATAAAACAATTGAAAAGACTAACTCAAAAAAAAGTGATACTTCTAAAAGTAACACTGAGGCAAATTCAAATACTAATAAAAATATAACTGTTTATAGTAGATCACTAAAAAAGATTAATGTAGGAGATAAAATAAATTTATCAAAATTACCTGATGACTATTCATATGCTATTCAAGATTTAGTTAAAGTTGATTTGAATGATCAATTTTATTTAAAACATGTATTTGATTCTACAGGTGAACTTATCTATTCAAAAGTTTGTTTAATTAGTGATAAAGAGTTATGTCTTGAACCAGGTGATTATGAAAAAGCAAAAAAAGAAATAACTAATTTTTATGAATATAATTCAACATGGAAAAAAAGTGAAAATACATATATAAATCCATCTAATAATGAATATAGATGTGAACTTAATAGTAATAGTTCGTTATGTGGACTATACATTAACAGTGTAGAATATGGATTAACATATTATTTAGTAGCATATGCTGAAAATGATGGCAGTGTAAGTGTTTTAGGTGAACATGAAGACTATGGATGTACAATTAAACTTGATGGTACAGCTTATTGCTTTGAACAATAAACTATCTATAATAGATAGTTTTTTTGTGCATATACTTAATTGGGTGATTATATGACTTATACTGTAAAGGCAGGAGATACATTATATGGTATATCTAATCAATTTGGTGTTAATGTATCAGAACTTGCAGATTTAAATAATGTTAATGCTTCAACTTTAAAAATTGGACAAGTACTTAATATTCCAACAGACTCTGGGATTAACCCTAATGCTATGTTTATGTATACAGTAAAAAAAGGAGATAGCTTATATACTATCGCGCAAAAATATAATACAACAGTTGGAGAAATTATAAACTTAAACAATTTAAAAAGTGATAAATTATCTATTGGACAGGTTTTAAGAATACCTGAGGTATATACTAAAGAAGAAGATATGGTAATGCCTCTTTTTACATCATACACAGTTAAGAAGGGAGACTCACTATATAGTATAGCTAGACTTAATAATATAACAGTTGATACTATCTTAAAAGATAATGGACTTGTTAGTCCTAATTTATCAGTTGGTCAAAACTAAAAATTAGAACAAATGTTGAGAATATAGAAGAATGTATTGGTGAAGATTTTAATGTCCCTGATAATTCAATTACTTATATAGTTAAAAAAGGAGACTCTTTATATACCATAGCTAAAAAATATAATACAAGTGTTAGTGAAATAGTAAGCTTAAATAATTTATCTAGTAATAATTTATCTATAGGACAAACCTTAAAAATACCTGGAAGTGTTACAACACCATCTAGTACATATACTGTAAAAAGTGGTGATACGCTTTATAGCATTGCTAAAAAGTTTAATATAAGTGTAGATAGTATTAAATCAAAAAACAATCTAAAAAATAATTCAATCTCAGTTGGACAAGTACTTAATATATAAGACTAATTATAGTCTTTTTTTCATATAATTAATTGGAGGTAATTATGAATATTTATAATGTATTTGATTCTGAATTTAAAAATTCTGTTTTTTATCAAGATTTTTTAAAAGATAATCCAACTGTTGGTTATTTGAAGATAAGAGCATACGCTGCAAGTGAGGCTATACCAATTAGTAATATGCAAGTAGAAATTAGTAAAACTATTGGAAATAATAAAATTATTTTTTTTAGTGGCATAACTGATAACTCTGGAATGATTGAAAGAGTTACTCTTCCAACCCCTAGACTAGAAGTAAGTGACTTAAATATTCCAAATAACATAGAATATGATATTAAGACTACTTATAATGGAGTAGATACACTATATAAAGTAATAATGTTTGAAGGTGTATGTGTTGTTCAAACTATTAATGTAAAACAAAAGGGTGAGCTATGATACGTTATCCGATAGTACCAAATAATATAACAGTTCATTTAGGTGCTCCTGATGAAGCCGCCAGAAATATAACAATTCCTTATACTGAATATATAGCTAATGTGGCATCTAGTGAGCTTTATCCAACATGGCCTAGAAATGCACTAATAGCTAATATCTATGCCATTAACTCATTTGCTTTAAACAGAATATATAATGAATGGTATAGAAGTAAAGGATATAATTTCGATATAACATCTAATCCAAGTTTTGATCAAACTTATATAGAAAATAGATCAACATATGAAAATATAAATGATATAGTAGGTGAAATATTTAATAACTATGTGGTTAAAGGAAATCAGATTCAACCATATTTTACAAGGTACTGTGATGGAAGAGTTACTAAGTGTGAAGGACTATCTCAGTGGGGTACAGTAACTCTTGCTAATCAAGGAAAAAATCCACTTGATATTTTAAAATACTATTATGGAAATGATATTACGATTAAATATGATGCACCAGTTGGAGATACTTTAATGGGTTATCCTGGCTTTGATATTGGAATGGGTAGTGCAGGTAATCCTGTTTTAGCTATTCAAAGAGATTTAAGAAGAATTAGACAAAATTATCCTGCTATACCTGCTATAACATCAACAATTGGAGTATATGATAAAGAGACTATGGATGCAGTAAAAAAATTTCAAGAGATATTTTCTCTTCCTGTAACTGGTATTGTAGATAAAGCAACATGGTATAGAATTAAATATATCTATACAAGTGTTAAGAAATTATCTGATTTATATTCTGAGGGATTAAGTGTAGATGAGGCAACTTTCTTATATGATGATGAACTTAATTATGGTGATACAGGAATACAAGTTGAATTTGTGCATTACTTCTTAGATGCACTAGCTTTCTTAGATGATGATATACCACGTTTACAGACTAATTCGATATATTCTAATAATACAATTACAATGGTAAAAGCTTTTCAAGAAAAGTATGGTCTTCCTGTAACTGGAGTATTCACATATAGTGATTGGATAGTTTTGAAAAATACATATGATAGTATATTAAAGTCTTTCCCTAGTGAATATCAAGATTATGTAGATGAGTTATATCCAGATTATTTCTTAACTAGAGGAACTACCGGTAAAGATGTTTTAAGACTTCAAAATTTTCTACTAACTATATGTAGGCGTGATAAATCAATACCGGGTGTTAGAGTAAATGGTGTATTTGATGAATTAACTGAAAAATCAATAAAAAAATTACAAAATGATTATGACTTTGATGTTAATGGAATAGTAGGGCCACTTCTTTGGAGTAAAATTGTAGAGCTTTCTAAAAGATAGAATAAAATAATTATTTTGTTTAATAATATAATTATGGAAAAATTTAAAAGTGAATTAATTAATTTTATTGAAAAATCAACATGTTCATATACGTGTTGTAGTCTGATAAAAGATATATTAAATAAAAATGGTTTTATTGAGTTAGAAGAAAATGATAAATGGAATTTAGAGAAAGGAAAATATTATGTAACTCGTAATAACACAAGTATAATAGCTTTTATTGTGCCTGATAATTATAATAAGTATTTTAGTATTATAACATCACATTTAGATACACCATCACTGGAGTTAAAAGTAGATTGTTGCTATACAAAAGAAAATTATTTAAAATTAAATGTAATGCCATATGGAGGACTACTTAACTATGGATGGTTAGATCATCCTTTATCTTTAGCAGGTAGAATAGTTAGAAAAAAGAATAATAAATTAGATACAGAAATAGTTGACTTTAAAAAACCTATTGCTATTATTCCAAGTGTTGCAATACACCAGAATAGTAAGGCTAATACAAATTTAGATTTAAATAGTCAAATAGATATGCAACCTATATTTTCTATTGGAGATAATATTGATTTATTTAATAAATTAGTAGATAAAAATGTAATATCTTATGACTTATTTTTATACAATTTAGAAAAACCAGTAATAATGGGTGTTAATAATGAATTATTAGTATCCCCTAGAATAGATAATATAACAAGTGTTTATACATCACTAAATAGTTTTATTGATTCTATAGGATCTAGTATAAAAGTTTTTTGCTCATTCAATAATGAAGAGATAGGCTCTCTTACTTTAGAAGGAGCTGATAGTAATTTTTTAATTGATACATTAAAACGTATTACTGCATCTTTTGATATAGACTTAGTATCAACACTTTCCAAATCAATTATTATAAGTTCAGATAATACTCATGCAGTTCATCCTAATCATAATGAGTTAAGTGATGATACAGCTAAGCTTTATTTAAATAAAGGTTTTGTTATTGTAAAAGAAGCAAATACAACAACAGATTCTATAACTGAGGCTATTATAAAAGAGTTATGTGATAAAAATAATATTAAATATCAAATAGGCTCATCTAGAAATGATTTATCATCTGGTTCTACTTTAAGTGGTATTAGTCTAAGGCATGCAAGTGTTAAATCTATTGATGTAGGAGTAAGTGAACTTGCAATGCACTCATCAATTGAAGTATGTTCTATAAATGATATATCAGAACTTTATAAAATGATGAAGGCATTTTATGATGCAACTATTATAATTGATAAAGATAGTATTAAAGTGCAGTAGCACATATAAAATACACTCATATAATATCTTGGGTGATTAAAATGGATTATGATTATAATTTTGGAAATAATTATTATAAGTATTATGGAAATTATGGAATTAAGAGTACAGTTTATAATATATTGGCTCCAGAACAGGAACAGCCTATACAACCTGGAATGGAGTATTTAATGAATCCACTTCCTATTTTTGATAATCCAAATTATATTGGAAGTGGCAAGTTAAAAGATAAAGTTGCAATTATTACAGGTGGTGATAGTGGACTTGGTAGAGCTTGCTCTATAGCCTTTGTTAAAGAAGGAGCAAAAGTAGTAATCGTTTATTTAAATGAAGATAAAGATGCAATTGATACTAAGAAATATATTGAAAATATGGGTGGCAGTTGTTATTTAATTAAAGGTGATATAACAAGTCATAAGTTTTGTTCCGATGTAGTAAAGGAGACTATAAGAGTATTTGGTAAAATAGATATTTTAGTTAATAATGCAGGTGTTCAATATCAACAAGATAATTTAGAATGTATTAGTGATGAACAATTTGACTATACAATGAAAGTTAATATATATGGAATGTTTTATCTAACTAAAGAAGCTCTTCCTTTTATGAAAAGCGGTTCATCTATAATTAACTTATCTAGTGTAACAACTTTTTATGGGGATCCTCAGTTGATTGATTATGTAACTACTAAAGGAGCAATTGTTGGGTTTACTAGATCTTTAGCTAGAAATCTTGCTTTAAAAAATATTAGAGTAAATGCTATAGCACCAGGTTTCTTTTGGACACCACTTCAACCAGCTTGTTGGGTAAAAGAAAAGATTCCATCTTTAGGTAGTGATGCAGCTATGGCTAGAGGTGCGAATCCTTATGAGCTTGCTCCTACATTTGTTTTTTTAGCTAGTGATGATTCTAGTTATATGACAGGTGAAGTTATGCATGTAAATGGTGGACAAGTGATGGGTTAATAATAAAGTACTAGCATATAATATATTGGTGATGTTATGGAAAAAGCTAAATTTCCAATGCCTTATATGAATATAACACAAGGATATGATATAGGAGCTCATAAAGGAACGTTTGCTCTAGATTTAGCAGGAAGTGATACAGGAATAGATTGGGTGCTTGCGCCTTTTACAGGAACTATTAAAAAAGTATTAACAGGTTCTTTTGGTAATTGGTATTGGTTTGAATCTAATAGTGAAGTGTTATGTGCAAATGGTGAGGTTACAAAACTTACTTGTTTATTTGGACATGATAATAAAATAAGACATAAAGTAGGAGATGTTATAAATCAGGGTGAGAATTTATGTGCTGAGGGAACTAGTGGTAATGCAACTGGAAACCATTGTCATTTAGAAGTTGGACTAGGTCCTTATGTTGGAACTTGGTATCCTAATCAATATGGCATTTATATGTTATATAATGCAGTTAAACCAAATGAGTATTTATCTCTACCAGATAACTATGAGGTAATTGATGATGGAGGATATAATTGGGTTAGAACTAGTAATGTTAAAGAACCATCAGTTAACTTAACTTTATATTTACCTAGGAGTGCTAAAACTTGGAGAGTATATCCTATGGGTGTTCCTCCTGTAGTTGGAAACGAATGTGGTAAGTTACTTCCTTCTAAGTTTGGTGGACTTACATATGATATAGAAGGATTTACAATGCCTGATGTTGCTGTTATTCAAACAAGAGACTTTGGAAAGGTTCAAATATATGTAGCTAAATCTACTGGAGCTATAATAAAATAACTACTGTATTTCAGTAGTTTTTTTATTTTCTATTTCTTTTAAACTTTTATCTGGAGTAGGTAGGTTTTCTGGCATTATACCGCCTATATCTTCAATTGTTTTTCTGATTTTTCTTCCAATATCATAGTGTGTTTTACAAGAATTTTCTTCACCAATAATATTTTCATTTTTTATTTTTTGATCTGTTTGAGTTATTCTAAACCAGTTAGCAGCTAGTTCAACACTTCCCATGTTGTCTAGTATATCATCTCTATATTTTAAGTTCTTTCTTTTGGCTATGTCGTTTGCGGTTTCTCCATTGTATAAACCTTTATATCCTTCATTGTGGAACTTTCCAAAATTTCTAACGCCTGATTTACTTGCAGTTTTATTCAAAGATAAATTTGCTTTTTTAGTTAAATTTCTTTGATACTTTCTTTTTTCAATTTCTGTAAGTTCGTCTATATTAGTCTCAAGTAATTCTTGTTTTCTTGTCTGATAAGCAAAGTATGTTTGAGCAAAAGCTACAACTTCTTTTCTTGAATCAGCATTTTGAGCAATAAGATAGCAAGCATAACGTGATAGTTTATAATCTTTAACTTTTTGCTTTGCTCCATTTCCTATTGTTAACACTTTACTGACCTCAGTAAAGTGTTCATTTGTTTTATTTTTACTATTGTCACATGCTATCATTGATTGTTTAATCACTTTATGAAAGTTTTGCCATTTACTATATTCAATTAATGGCATTAATTCTCTAGCGCTCCACCATTCACGTTTCTCTTCATCAATATGTTTAATATTTTCAAATATAGAATTAGTTGTTTTTAAATTATTCATTATATTCCTTCTTTCTTGAGTTATGTATTATATATATTTTGTTTGTAGAAATATGTCGAATAATGTTTAAAATATAAAAAAACACCAATATTAATATTAGGTGATTTAATGAAAAATA
>CAZFGE010000002.1:0-28298 GCA_964518415.1 uncultured Muribaculaceae bacterium | reverse complement strand
AGATATGGACTTATTCTGGAAGATATTTGATGAAAGACTAGAATTATGTCATAGAGCACTTCAAATTAGACATAAACGTTTATCTAAAGCAACAAGTGATGTTGCACCAATTTTATGGCAACACGGAGCTCTTGCTCGTCTAGAAAAAGGTGAATCAATTCACGATTTACTTCATAATGGTTATTCTACTATTTCACTTGGTTATGCAGGTCTATATGAATGTGTTAAATATATGACTGGACATTCTCATACTGATGGTGGAAAAGGAAAAGAATTTGGTCTTGCTGTTATGCAACATATGAATGATATGTGTGCTAAATGGAAAGCTGAAGAAAATATTGATTACAGTGTTTATGGAACACCGATCGAATCAACTACTTATAAATTTGCTAAAGGCTTAAGAGAGAGATTTGGTGTTATTAAAGGAATTACTGATAGAGATTATATTACTAACTCTTATCATGTTCCTGTATTTGAAGAAATTGATGCATTTTCTAAACTTAAACTTGAAAGTGAATTCCAAAGATTATCACCAGGAGGAGCTATTTCATATGTTGAAACTCCAAACTTAGAGAATAATATTCCAGCAGTACTAGAACTTATTGATTTTATTTATAATAATATCATGTATGCTGAGTTAAATACTAAGTCTGATTATTGTCAAGAATGTGGATATACTGGTGAAATATTAATCGATGATAATTTAGAGTGGTATTGTCCAAATTGTGGTAATAGAGCTCATGATAAATTAAATGTAGCTCGTCGTACTTGTGGATATATTGGTTCTAATTTCTGGAATAAAGGTAGAACTCAAGAGATTAAAGAAAGAGTTTTACACGTTGATAATAAAGTAGATGTTAAGGATGAAGGAAAGAAAAAGAAAGATACAAAAGAATCTAAGTAATGGCTAGATATAATTGTATTAGAAAAATGGATATTGCTGATGGCCCTGGAGTTAGAGTATCAATATTCTTCCAAGGCTGTCATTTCCACTGCAAAAATTGTTTTAATGCTGAGACATGGCCTTTTGATAAAGGTGAAGAGTTTACAGAGGCTACTATTGATAGAATCTTAGAGTTAGCAGATGAATCTTACATTAAAGGCTTATCAATTTTAGGTGGAGAGCCACTTCATCCAAAAACTATTGATGGAACTCTTATGCTTGCTAAATCTTTTAAGGAAAAATATCCTGATAAAGATATATGGCTTTGGACAGGATTCTTATATGAAGAAGTTAAAGATAAAGAAGTTATGAAATATCTTGATACGGTAGTAGATGGTCAATATGTAGATGAGTTACATGATTTCCGTCTTAAATGGAGAGGATCATCTAATCAAAGAGTTATTGATGTAGCTAAGAGTTTAAAACAAGATAAAGTTGTTTTATTAGAGGGAGAGAATTAGTTCTCTCTTTTTTGTGCTTATCCACAGTATAAGTTTTATTTTTATATATAAATTACACTTTTCCACAATAAAAAAATATAACCTAATAGTTATATTTTTATTTTTGATAAATTATATAGTATTTCCAATTATTATCCACAAGTTTTACTTCTACTTTTTCATCTATTCCATAGTATAACTTAAATTTTCCCATGTGATAATCATTCTCTGGATTTATATTACAATTAACAAATCCTGGATATGCTTTTATATATATCACGTCATCTTTATTTTTTATACCATCTTCTATTATTTTTTTATTCTCCATATATTGCATATGTATGCTTATATATAAGACTAAATAGAACATACAAGATAACAATATAATAATTTCTAATAGTCTATTTATTAATTTGTTAAATTCAATATTCTCATCAATTATAATAAGTGAAGATATACTCATAAATATATAAGTAGCTAGACTTGTTCTATATCCCCATGTTGGAGATATAAGCATTACTCCGTTTGCTGCTATTCCTAAAAGAAAGAAAAGTATTGCTTTTATGTTTTTTTCTTTTATTAATAGATAAAAACTAATTAATAGATAACTTATAAAGTATAATATTAAATAAATATTATTATGATATACAAAATAATCACCTTTTAAACTTGCTAATAAAGATATAATACTTACTATTATAGGAACTGGTAACACATATATATAACCAGCTATTTTTATATAATTATTTTTTATTTTTTTAATTAATGAATAATTAGATAAAGTCAAAAGTATATTCAAATAAACATTTATACACATTGTATAGTATATAAAGTTTGGAATATTAGTTAATACTTTATTAATAAATGCTAATTTATTAAATTCAACATTTTCAATACTTGATCTAAATTTAGTTCCTGGACTCATAAGCATAATAATCATACTTATTGAAGAGATTATTAAATAGACTAATATTTTTTTATTTAGTTTTTTATTTTTAATATAATTATATATTATAAATATTAAGTTTATTAGTATTATAATTATTCCCATGTGTTCTACAAACATAGGTATTATAATAGATAGTATTAATAAACTTTTATTATATTTTTCATTTATTAAACAATATATAAAAAACAGAATAAGTGGTATTTCAAATAGATAAGTAAGATTACCTGCTAACCATACTACTGTTTGAGAGAATGTATATATATTCATGAGTAGTATCACAAGTACCGACATTAACCAAACAGTTTTTTCATATTTTGGTTTAATTATTTTTATAATCATGTAAACAATTCCTATAAGTACTAAACTATTTACAATATTCCAAAGTATTTTATTATATGTTAATACATTTATTAAAAACCTACTAAACATTCTACCTTCCCAGTAAAAATACATGCCTAAGGCATTGCCTACCATATGTTTAAATCCTTTCGCACCTTCTAAGTAATTACCCCAGTCATCACCACATATAGGGCTTAATGAGAAAATAATTACGAAAAAGGTAAATAGAGCTATATACTTCATATTTTTCTTCATTCTATCACCACTTTTATTATAGAATATTTATTTAATATTTTAAACAAAAAACTTTAAATTTATGGTAAAATTAAAGTAGGTGAATAATTATGAAGAAGAGATTAGTATTTTTTTCTTATAGTTTATGTATAGGTGGTATTGAAAATGCGTTAGTCAATTTACTAAATAAGATAAACTATGATAAGTATGAAGTAACACTTTATTTAATAAAAAAAGAAGGTGAATTACTTTCTAAAGTAAATTCAAATGTTTTAATTAAAGAGTATAAGTTATCATATTCTAATATTAAACCTTTAAGAAAACTTATAAATGGTTCTAAAAGACTTATTTTTAGACTAAAAAATAAAAATAAATATAACTTTAGTTGTTGTTATGCAACTTATGATTTAACTTGCAACAAACTAGCTAAAATAGCATCATCTAACTCTTCTATTTATGTACATAGTGATTATTCTAATCTTTATTCAAATGAGGACTTTAAAGCTTTTTATGATTTAAGAGAGATGGATAAGTTTAGAAAGCTTATCTTTGTATCTAATGAATCAAGAGAGTCATTTAATAGATTCTATCCAGAGCTAACTAGTAGATCTATTACAATTAATAACTTTATAAATGATGAGTTAATATTAAAAAAAGCAGAAGAGCCTATTGATGATATTAAAAGAACTCATAAATATTTATTTACATTTGTAGGAAGACTTGATGAATCATCTAAAAGAATTACTAAACTTCTTAAATTAATTATGATGCTTCATGCTAAGTATGATGTAGAGTTATGGATTATTGGAGACGGTAAAGATAAGGAGCACTATCAAAAAATTATTAATGAGTGTAATATGGATTATGTTCATATGTTAGGTATGAAAAAAAATCCATATCCATATATGAAGGAAGCTGATTATATAATTCTTACATCTATTTATGAAGGCTTTCCTGTTATATACCTAGAATCTATTTTACTTAATAAAAAGATCTTAACTACAATTGATGTAACAGATAATATAATTAGTATTGATGATAATTTTGGATACATTTTACCTCAAGATATAGATGGTATGTATAGAAAAGTTGATTCAATACTTGATAATGATCCACTAAACTATAAATATATTGATTTTGAGTCTTTAAATGAACTTAAAATGAATGATTTAGAACAAATCTTTGATGGGGTGATATAATGCCTGAATTTAGTATAGTTGTACCAATTTATAATGTTGAAGGATATTTAAAAAAATGCTTAGATAGTATTTTAAATCAATCTTTTGTAGATTATGAAATTATTTTAGTTAATGATGGTTCTACTGATCAATCATTAAGTATTATTAAAGAATATATGAGTAAGTATCCTGATATTAAGTTAATTAATCAAGAGAATAAAGGACTAAGTGAAGCTAGAAATGCTGGACTTAAAGAAGCAAGAGGTAACTATGTTTTATTTGTAGATAGTGATGACTTTATAGATAAAGATTTACTTCTTAATCTAAACGATAGTATTATTAATAATCCTGATCTAGTTAGATTTCAACTTAGAGTTGTATCTGATAAAATTATAGATATTAATGAAGAGGCTTTTGACTCACTAAATGGACATGAGGCATTTAAAAAAATAATCAAATATAGATTTGTTGAAAATGCATGGGCATATTTATATAGTCGTAAATATTTAATTGATAATGGATTTTTATTTAAACCAAATATGTATCATGAGGATTATGGATTAATTCCACTAGCGATCATTAAAGCGTCTATTGTTAATTCTATTTCATATATTGGATATAATTATGTTCAAAGATCTAACTCTATAATGAGTGATTCTAATTATATGAAGACAAGAAAAAAAGCATTTGATGTATTAAGTCAATATTTAGATATAGTTAATAAAGATAGTGATCCATATTATAGAAGCTTTTTAGCTAACTCAGTTATATTAAAATTAAAAGATTTAAATAAAGAAGATTATAAAAAGTATTTAAGTGAGATTAAAAAACATAATGTATTTGATAATATTTTATCTGATACATTACCAAGAAAGATTAAAAAAATGCTTTTAAAAATATCTCCTAAATTATATTTAAAGGTTGTGATGTAATGCCAAAAGTATCTGTGGTAACACCCACTTATAATAGAGATAAGTATATTAAAAAGTGTATAGATAGTATACTTAATCAAACACTTAGTGATATAGAACTTATATTAGTTGATGATGGTTCTACCGACAATACCTCAAATATAGTATCTACTTATAATGATCCAAGACTTAAATATTTTAAAAGAGAAAATCATGGAATAGGCGCTAGTAGAAACTTTGGTATTGATAAGTCTTTAGGCGAATACATTTTATTTGTAGATAGTGATGACTTTATAGAGCCTAATGCCTTAGAGAAAATGTATAATAAAGCACTATATGATGATTTAGATATATTAGTAAGTGATTACTATAATATATATCAAGATGGAAGACTAGATAGTATACATCTAGAATCATTTGATAATACAACTTTAAAAGATAAACCTGAGTTATTATTAACTATCAATCTAGGACCTTGTAATAAGCTATTTAAAAGAGAATTATTTAATAATAAAGAACTACGTTTTCCAGAAGATATAAAATATGAAGATATGCCTTTAGTATCTCATTTATTTAAATGCTCTAAAAAAATAGGTAAGATAGATGAAGCTTTATGTTATTTCTTAGTTGATAATGTAAGTGAGACAACAGTTAGAGATGAGAGAGTATTTGATATATTTAAATCACTTAAATTAACGCTATCTTATCTTTATGAAGAAGAATATAAAGATACATTAAAAGAATTAGTTATATCTAAATTATGTAACTATAATATTCAACAAAGATATCAAAAAAATAAAAAAACAAGACATAAGTTTATTAATGAGTCTTTTATATTTATGAAAAGTATTGATTCTAAATATAAAAAGAATAATTATTTTAAAACAAGAAATAAATTAAAAGGCTTTATAGAAAAACATAGATTAATGACTATATTATATTGTGATATATATAGAATAATAAAAAAATAATAAAAAAAGTCTACATTTTTTAAATGTAGTGGTATAATGAATTTAGTGATTAAAGCGCTAGTACAGGCTTGAATATCAAGTTTTTGTGCTGGCGTTTTTTTCGTAGTAAGGAGGTGAGATGATGGAAAAAAGAATTTTTATTAGTTTTGCAATTGAAGATGAGAATTTAAGAGATTTCCTAGTTGGTCAATCAAGAAATGATAATTGCCCTTTTTCTTTTTATGATATGTCAGTAAAAAAAGCTTGGGATTCTGAATGGAAAACAAACTGTAGAAAAAAAATAAAAGGATGCGATGGATTAATTGCAATTGTAACAAAAAACACAAAAAAAGCTGATGGACAATTATGGGAAATAGAATGTGCAAAACAGGAAGATATCCCATGCAAGGGAATATATGGTTATTCGGATGATAAACCAGCAACATTACCTAAAGAACTAAGTGGCATTTCGACAACTGAGTGGAAATGGGATAGTATAAAAAAATGGATTAATTCTTTGTAGTTGGAGGTGAACAATGCAAAAAGCGTTAGTTATTGGAATTGATGATTATTCTTTTGCACCATTATCTGGATGTGTTAATGATGCGACTTCAGTTGCACAATTACTCGAAAAAAATGGAGATGGCTCTCCTAATTTTGATGTACGTCAGGTGAATAATGTTGGTACTAAAGCTGAATTGAAAAGACTAGTAAATGAGTTGTTTAGTTCTCCGGTTGAAACTGCATTATTTTATTATTCTGGTCATGGATATAGAAATGAAAATGGTGGCTATATTGTTACACCAGATTATCAAAAGGATGATGAAGGTGTTGCAATGGCAGAACTTTTGCAGATTGTTAACAAATCGAAAGCAACAAATAAAATTGTCATTTTAGATTGCTGTAATTCTGGTGTTTTTGGAAGTGGAATTTTTAGTGATAATTTAACTGAAATTGGTGAAGGAGTAACGATTCTAACTGCAAGCATGGGACATGAATCAGCTGTTGAAGTTAATGGCCATGGTATATTTACCAATTTATTATTATCAGCTTTGTCAGGTGCTGCAGCAAATATTAATGGAAATATAACGCCAGGCTCAATTTATTCTTACATTGATCAAGCATTAGATGCATGGGAACAAAGACCTGTATTTAAAACTAATACACATTGTTTTGTAAATATTAGAAAAGTAAATCCTTCAATTGATTTATCTGTTTTAAGAAAAATAACTGAATATTTTCCTGATATTGAAGATGTGTTTCAATTAAATCCTTCGTTTGAATTTACAAACTCGTTAGATTATAAAAATGAAGTGATTGAACCATATTGTGATGCAAAAAATGTTAAAATTATGAAAGATTTGCAAAAGATGGAAAGTGTCGGTCTTGTTAAGCCTATAGAAACTGATCATATGTATTTTGCCGCAATGGAATCAAAAGGTTGTCAATTGACGCCTCTTGGTTACCATTATTGGCAATTGGTTAAAAAAAGAAGAATCTAAAAAAGTATGTATTGTTAAATATAAAATGTTATATTATTAATAGCTAGTTTAATACTGGCTATTTTATATTTTTGTAAAAGGCTAAATAACTTGAACTATATAGCCTTTTTTTGATATAATTATATAGTAAATAAAAAAGGAGTGTACAAATGAAAAGTAATAAAGCAATTATCGTAGATCATGTCGATAAAGATTTTAAAATGTATTATGATAGAGCAAATACTTTAAAAGAAAAATTATTATTCTTTTCAAAGAAAAATAAAAGTAAAGATAAACTATTACACATTTTAAAAGATATTAATTTAACAATAGATAAAGGAGAGTCAGTAGCACTTATAGGTGTTAACGGTAGTGGCAAGTCAACACTACTTAAAATGATGACTAAAATTATTTATCCAAATAAAGGTAAAATAACAGTTAATGGTAAATTAACTTCATTACTAGAATTAGGTGCAGGATTCCATCCTGATTTCTCTGGTAGAGAAAATATTTACTTTAACTCATCAATATTTGGACTTACTAAAAAAGAAATTGAAAAAAGAATAGATCAAATTATTGAGTTTTCTGAATTACAAGATTTCATTGACAATCCAGTTAGAACATATTCATCAGGTATGTATATGAGACTAGCATTCTCAATAGCAATCAATGTAGATGCTGATATTCTATTAATTGATGAAATTTTAGCTGTTGGTGATGCTCACTTCCAAGAAAAATGTTTTAATAAATTAAAAGAACTTAAAAAAGAAGGAAAAACAATTGTTATAGTTTCTCATAGTACTGGTCAAATAAAAGAATTCTGTGATAGAGCAGTATGGTTATATCAAGGAAAAGTAAGAATGGATGGAAAAGTTGATGAAGTTCTAAAAGAATATGAAAAGGTGTGTGGATAAAATGAATATCTTTAAAGAATTATATCAATATAGAGAACTATTAAAAACAAATGTTAAAAAAGAAATTAGAGGTAAATATAAAGGATCTTGGTTAGGTGTTTTATGGACATTCCTAAACCCATTACTTCAACTTTTAGTTTATTCATTTGTATTTCCATATATCTTAAGAGTTAATGTAGAACACTATACAATATTCATGATGGTAGCTTTAGTTCCATGGACATTTTTTACAACTGCTATTCAAACAGGAGCAAGCAGTGTTATAGCTGAAGCTGGAATTATTAAAAAGGTATACTTTCCAAGAGAAATTATTCCAATTTCAATTGTTATAAGTGCTCTAGTAAACTTCCTTATAACTTGTATTATAATGTTCTTATTTATAATAATTAGTGGTGTAGGATTTACTCCATATGTATTATTATTCCCAGTTATAGTATTAATTCAAACTATATTTACATTAGGATTTACATTTATCTTATCTGCTATAACTGTATATGTACAAGATATAGCACATTTTGTAAGTATTGTTCTTATGTTAGCATTCTATGCAACTCCAATTGTATATAATGGTGAATTATTACCTGCTAAATTTCAATGGGTAATTAAATTAAATCCAATGGCTCAAGTAATAAATGCATATAGAGATATTTTATTCTATCATAAGACTCCTGATTATAATTCTATTGGAACTTTAGCATTATTCAGCTTTATTATATTATTTGTTGGATATGAAATATTTAAAAAATTAAAAAGAAACTTTGTGGAGGAATTATAATGAACGAAGTATTAAATTATAAAATAAATAGAATAAAAAATAAGTATATTTTAAAAAAGAAAAGACTCCAAGAATTAGATGAGATAATTGAAAAATTAAGTGATAAATATTCATATGTAGCAATTCATAATCCAGAGTGGCTAGGTGTTTCATCAGCTACAAAAGAATTATTTGATAATACGTTAGCTATTGGTGAAATATATACTGAATTTGAAGCTGAACATATTGCTAAAAGATTAATTAAAAAGAATTATAAAATGATTATCTTTTCAGCATTTATGATTAACTGGGTTCCAATTGTTAAAACTTTAAAAGCTTTAAATCCTGAAGTTGAAATAAAAGTCATTTGGCATGGTAGTAATGCTTTATTAAGCGAACCAATTGATTTTGAGATTTTTAAAAGAGTTTTAACGTTGGCTAATGAAAAACAAATTGATCAAATTGCTTTTGTTAAGAAGACTATGGCTGATTTTTATAAAGAAAAAGGATATAATACATTCTTCTTAATGAATACAGTTAAATTAGATAAGATTCCTAAAAAGAAAAAAAGAACAGATAAAAAAGTAAAGATTGGTATGTATTATTCAGGTAACAGATGGGTAAAAAATAACTTTAATCAATTAAGCGCAGCTAGTCTAATTGATAATTCAGTTGTTGATTATGTTGCAATTAATTATCAAGTTGAAAAATTTTCTGAATTTTTGAAACTTAAATTAACAGGTAAAAAAGAAAACATGGATAGATTTAAATTACTTGAAAGAATTGCTCAAAACGATATTACTTTCTATGTTACTTTCACTGAATGTGCACCAATGGTTCCTCTTGAGAGTTTTGAAGTTGGTGTTCCATGTATTACTGGTAATAATCATCATTACTGGGAAGGTACTGAACTTGAAAAATACTTAGTAGTAGATAAAGCAGATAACATTTTTGCTATTAAGGAAAAAGCGCTTTATTGTTTAGAACATAAATCTGAAATTATGAAACTTTATAAAAAGTGGAAAAAAGATTATGATAAACAAGTAGAAAAAAATATAAAAGAATTTTTAGAGGAGTTATAGTATGGAAAAAATTATTCACTATTGTTGGTTTGGAGGGAAGAAAAAACCAGCATCTGTAAAAAAATGCATTAAAACTTGGAAAAAGAAATTACCTGATTTCAAACTTATGGAATGGAATGAAGATAATTTTGATGTAAATAGTACTGAGTTTTCAAAACAAGCTTTTGTTGAAAAGAAATGGGCATTTGTTAGTGATGTAGCAAGAATATATGCTATATACGAATATGGTGGTATATATCTAGATACAGATGTTGAAGTATTAGATAAAATCGATTTTGTTTTAGATAATGATTTTTGGATGGGAAAAGAATCTGAAGATTATGTCGGTACTGCAGTTATTGGAGTTAAAGAAAAGCATAACAAACATATAAAAAAAATATTAGATATTTATAAAAATACTAAATTTGATTCAAGTGATATATATGCAGTAACAGGACCTAAGTTATTTACAGATTATTTTACAGAACTTGGTCTTAAAAAAGGTGATGGAAACGAAGTTATCTCTAATGGTGAAATAAACATTTATGATAGAGCTTATTTTTATCCAAAATCTTATGACGGACAACATGATAAATATAATAAAAATACTTGTATGGTTCATAATTTTAAAGCATCATGGACATCTCGTGGTGAGAAAGTATGTAATTTTTTAATTAAACATCATTTAAGATTCATGATTAAACCAATTTTTAAAGTGCATGATTTTATAAAAGTTCATTTTAGAAAAGGAGCATAGTTATGGATAAAATTAAAAACTATATTAAAAATAATAAATTATATATAGTGAATTTTGCTGTTATGGTTGCTTTGTTAAGTATTTATTTACTTGCTTTTTATCCAGCAATTATGACATCTGATTCTCAAGATCAATGGAATCAAATAATGACGGGTAGTTATGGCAATACTCATCCTGCTTTTTATACATGGATGATGTCTTTATTAGTTTTAATTTTTAAAACGCCTGCAATGATTTCAATATTCCAGATAATTCTATTTTCATGCATATGGACATATGGAATAAAAACAGTTTTAAATAAAAAAACAAGCTTTAAAATTAATGATTGGATTGTTTCTTTAATTTCTACATTTATTGTTGCCATTTTTCCACTTAATGGAATATTTGCTGTAACATTTTGGAAAGATATAATCTATACATATTTATTATTGTTATTTTTAATTTGGATATATAAATTCTTTATTAGAAATGATGAAATAAATAGTAAAGATTGGATATACATAATTATCAATTTGATTCTAACATCAACATTTAGACACAATGGTATAATTGCTGCACTCTTTATTTTAATTATGTTTGGATTTAAATATTATAAACAAGATAAAAATAATAAAAATTTGTTAATAAAACTATGTTCAATTTATTTAATAATTTTTATTTTTATTAAGATAATTTTTGTCCCACATATATTAAATGCGAGACCATCTAATCCAGTATTTTCTAAAGCTCCATTTATACATATGGATGGAAGATTAATTAAGGATAAAAAAATTACAAATGAAGATGATTTAAGATTTCTTAATGACATAATTCCAGTTGATAAATGGGCTTCGCTATATAACAATTATACACATAATTCAATTATGTTTTCTGGCGAATTAGATGCAAAAAAGTTAGATGAAAACAAATCTAAATTCATCAAAATGAGTGTTCATTATATACTAAAAAATCCATCTACTATTGCTAAACATTATTTAGAATTAACTTCTATCGTTTGGTCAATTAATGAAAGAGATGGCGCTCATACGAATGCAATTGTTAATCAAATTTATCCAGGTGACTTAGCAGAAAAAAACAATTTAAAAACAACACCTATTTCAAAAAATTTAAATATTAAATTAAATACTATATTAGATAAAATAAGCACTACACAACCGTTAAAGACTGTTTGCTGTAGACCTGCATTATATATGTATTTATCAATAATTATGGTTGTGCTTTTAACAGTTATATTTAAGAATAAAAAATATTTATGGTTATTGGGACCAACAATGTTTAATATTGCTAGCATTCTCCCAATACTTACTGATCAAGATACTAGATATTTTTATATAACATTTTTAGCTTTCTTCTTTATTATATTTGTAAGTATTTTTGAAATAGTAAGAAATATGAAAGAAGTTAAGGCGTTTAATAAAAAATGTATAAAAAATGGAACATATAAAAAATTATTTTTAATAATATTTTTACTATTCTTTGATTTATACACTTATAAAAATATGTGTGCTTCAATACCAGATTTAGGAATGAAAAAAAGAATTGTATTTATATTCTTCTATATTTTTTCAAATCTTATGATTTTATATGTTTATAAATATTTGAAAAGACATAATGAATATCCTATCGAAAGAAAATTCGCTTTAATAGCATCTATAATTGGATTGTTTTATGTTGTGTTTATTCCAGTAATGTCAGGCACAGATGAACCACTTCATTTTTATAGAGCATATCAAATAAGCGCTGGTGATATGGTTTCCTCTAAAACTGATCAAACATTAATTGATGGAAATTTACTTGCCCTTCCATATAGGGGATTTAGCGATAATTATAGTTCTGAAGTTGTATTTGCAAAGAGAACACATGAAATGGTTGAATTACCATATACATTATCTTCAGGTTATTCACCATTACAATATATTCCGCAAGTAACAGGATTTATTACATCCAATATTCTGCATTTAAATGCTTTCTTTACTGTTTTAGTTGTAAGATTATTTAATTTATTTGTGTGGATTTATTTAATGTATTTGGCAATTAAAATAATGCCATATAAGAAAACATTTTTTGCATTATTCTCTTTAGCTCCTGCTTCAATTTCGCTTGCAGCTAGTTCTTCAGGAGATATTTTTTCAACAGCTATTGGCTTTCTTTTAATAGCTTATATCTTAAAATTACGAAATGAGGAAACTATATTAACTAAAAAAGATAAAATAAGAATTGCTCTTATGTCTTTAGTTGTCAGTGTTTTTAAGACATTTTATGGTGCTTTTTTAATAATACTATTTTTGTTAAAAAAATCAAATTTCAAATCAAAAAAAGAAAGATATTATTCAATATTTGCATTATTATTTGTATGTTTAGTTGTTGATTATATTTGGCTTAAAATGTCTGGATTAAATAGTGGTACAAGTAATCCAGCAGTTAAAGAACAATTACTGTTTGTTATTAACCATCCATTTGATTATTTTATGATTTTATTTAGAACATATTATGAAAAAGTATACGATTATGCATTTAATTTTGTTGCAGGTGGAGAGATGTGTTATGGAAAAGCAATTATTTCTTCATTATGGTCGATATTATATTTAGTAGTATTAGTTCGTTCATACATTTGTGATGATTCAAAATATAAATTTGATTTTGTTGAAAAAGTAATTATGTGGCTATCTTTCTTGATTGTATTTGTATGTGTTAGTTCAGTTATGTATATTTCATGGACTCCGACTATAACAGGAGTTGCTGGTAGATATATAATTGGTGTTCAATCAAGATACTTTGTATTATTCGTTCCACTTCTTGTTTTAACTTTTAAAAAGAATAAGATTGTTGTTAAAGATTCAAATAATAAAATACTTTTAGCAGCAACAATTATAAATGTCATAGTGTTAATGGAAACAGTTACTTCTGTAATAGGATACAGATTTTATAATTAGGACTTTTATAGTCCTTTTTTGTTTGATTTATGATAAAAATTTTATTATAATTTATATAGGTGGTAATAATGCGTAAAACATCAATTATGTTTTATAGTAGTCCTAATTATTCTGGAAATGCCAAATCCTTATATGATTATATAAACAAAAAATATAAAGACAAATTTGATTTATATTGGGCAATAGATAAGGAGGAAGACTATAATTATTTAAAAAATGAAATAAATTGTGTGATGTATCCAAGTACAAATTTTAATAAGGTATTTAAAAACATAAGTGTAATTTTTTCAACACATGGACAATTAATTAACGAAAAAAGAAATAATCAAATATATGTTAATTTATGGCATGGTACTGGCGTTAAAGAAATTGGCTATATGTTAAAAGAAGAACAACGTGCTCCACATGATAACTATTATTATGAGACTTTAAGAAGTAAAATGGATTATATAACTGTTCCATCTGAATTTTGGCGTGCAATTTATTCTGCAGAATTCTTTTTTCCTTTTGAAAGAATTTTATCTTTAGGATTACCAAGAGTTGATGAACTGTTTATTGATAAAAGAAAAAAAGTTGAAAAAGCATTAAATGTTAAACTTGATAATTATAGTAAAGTAGGTATTTATCTTCCTACATTCAGAAAAGGAATTGGTAGAAAATTAGAATGTGAAGTAAATTCAAATAATTCATTAAATCTTGATTCATACAATGAAAAAGAGTTAAGTAAATACTTAGAAGAAAATAATATTTTACTTTTAATTAAATATCATCCATCTGAAGAAATAGTATATGAAAAAAACAATTGTAAAAATATAATATATATTCCAGAAAATATATTTATTGAAAACAATATAACTTTATATAATTTGTTAAATGTAACAGATTTTATGTTGACTGATTATTCATCAGTATATATTGAATATTTAGTTTTAGATAAACCAATTATATTTTTACATAATGATGTGGAAAAATATAAGAAAAGAAGAGGTTTATTATTTAATAATGATGATTTTTGGTTCCCAGGAAGAAGAATAAATAAGCTTTCAGAGCTAACTGATGAAATAGATAATTTATTAAAAAATATTGATAATTATTCTGAACAAAGAAATATTTTTAAAAAGCTAATGTTTGATAATGATGGAAAGAAAAATTGTAAGAGAATTTGTGATTATTTTTTTGATAAAGAAGGAAACATCAATAAAAACGTATTTGAATATTATTCAGATGGCAGAAAATATGAAGATGCTTTAAATGAAATTAAGAAAAAAGAAGAATATATAGGATTATTAAAATATGATTATGATGAATTAAGAAAAGAATTACTTGGTATCATTAATTCAAAAAGCTATAAAATGATAAATAAACTAAAAAAAATAATATTCTTTTATAGAAGATAACGAGAAGGTGAAAATATATGGAAAATAAAGTAATAGGTTATACTGCAGGAGTATATGATTTATTTCATATGGGACATTTAAATCTATTAAAAAATGCTAAAGGAATGTGTGATATTTTAGTTGTTGGTGTTACTGTTGATGAATTAGTCAAATATAAAGGAAAAGAAGCTTTTATTCCTTTTACAGAAAGAGCGGAAATAGTTAGAGCATGTAGATATGTAGATTCTGTTGTTCCACAAGAAGATATGGATAAGATTGCCATGTGTAAAAAATTAGGAGCTACATACCTATTTGTTGGTGATGATTGGTATGGAACTGATAAATGGAAAGCTTATGAAGAAGAAGCGAATAAAAATGGAATAAAAATTATATATTTTCCATATACAAAAAGTGTTTCATCTTCAAAAATAAGAGAAGCACTAAAAAACGGAAGAGGTTGGACAACAACTGAAGACGGAAAAAGCATTGAGGAAAAAGAAGGTAATTAGTATGGTAGATAAAGATTTTTGTTGCAGTTCTTATCTAACTTTTAGATATATTGAAAAAGAAAATATGGAGTTTTTTGATGGATTACATCATAGAACTTATGAATTACCATCTGAAGATGAATTAACACTAATTGCTGATGAAAATGAACTAGATACTGAGTTAAAAAGAATATTTAATAACTTATCTGATAAAAAATTAGGGATACTTATTTCTGGTGGTATGGATTCTGCTTGTTTAGCATCTTATATGCCAAAAGGTAGCGATGCATATACATTTAGATTTTTAAATGGACAATATGATTCTGATGAATTACATAGAGCTGAAACGTTTGCCAAAGAAAATGAATTAAACTTGCATTATGTTGATATAAACTTTGATATTATAAAAGAATGTCTTAATCCAGTAATGAATTCAAAAAATGCTCCTGTTCATTCAATTGAACCACAATTATATAAAGCAGCATTACAAGCCAAAAATGATGACGTAGAAATGCTTGTAATAGGTGATGCAGCAGATTATGTTTTCTATGGAATGGATGGATTATTATCTAAAGATTGGACATTAGAAGACTTTTACAAAAGAGCTATTTATATAGAACCAAGTGAAGTTTTAAACAATCCAGTTAGTATGAAATACTTATTTGATAGATATGCTACTAATGATGGAAAAATAGATTTTCTAGGTTTTTACGATAAAAGTATAACAGAAGAAAGTTATGCATCATATGACAATGCTTTTAATGCAGCTAAAATTTCTTTCATTGATCCATATGAAAAAATGAAAATGAAAGAAAAAGTTGATTTAAATAGAATTAGAAATGGTGAGTCTAAATATTATATAAGAGCATTATTTAAAATGAAATATCCAAATATTCCATTACCTGAAAAGCATCCTATGCCTCGTCCAGTTGATGAATATTTTAGAAATTGGGAAGGGCCAAAAAGAAAAGAATTTAGAAATGATATAGATATGTCTAAATATTCTGGTAATCAAAAATGGTTATTATGGTGTTTAGAACAATTTTTAAATAATTATGAATAAAAAAAGAATTATATACTAATTCTTTTTTTATTTCTCTATATGTGATATAATTTTTATTAGATATATGAGGTGTAAGTATGCAAAAAAAACAAAAGATTATTTTAGTAATTCCTGCTTACAATGAAGAGGAAAATATATTAAAAACATATAATACAATTATTGAGTATAATAAAAAGAATAAAACAAATTATGACGTAATTGTTATAAATGATGGTTCTAAAGATAAAACAGAAGAAATACTTGTGGAAAACAAAATAAATCATATTAAATTAATACATAATTTAGGTATTGGTGGAGCTGTTCAAACAGGGTATAAATATGCATATGAAAATGGTTATGATATCGCTATTCAATATGATGGTGATGGACAACATGATGTTTCATATGTAAAAGATATTATTAATCCAATTATAAATGATGAAGCAGATTTTGTTATAGGATCTAGATTTATTAAAAAAGATAAAGATAACTTTAATTCTACATTCTCAAGAAGAATAGGAATTAATTTAATATCATTTTTTATAAAATTAGTTACAAAGAAAAAAGTATATGATACTACATCAGGATTTAGAGCTGTTAATAAAGAAATAATTGAATTCTTTGCTCAAGATTATCCATCAGAATATCCAGAACCTATAACAACAACACAATTACTTCAAAAAAAATATAGATTAAAAGAAGTACCAGTTAAGATGAAAGCTAGAATTGGTGGTAAATCATCAATTGGTTCATGGAAAAACGTATATTATATGATTAATGTAATAATTTCTATTATTACAGTTGATGCTAGGGGGCGTAAATAATGTCAATTAGTTTAAGATTAGGACTTGTAATAGTTTCACTAGTATTATTAATAATAGTACTTTTACAACTTAGAAAAAGAAGAATACCTGTTAAATATTCGTTAGTATGGATGGCATCAAGTTTAATAATATTATCGATAGCAGTTGTTCCAGGATTATTTATTAAATTAGCTAAATGTCTTGGATTTGTAACTATGTCAAATTTAGTTATCGCAATGTTTATATTTATTTTATTAATGATAAGCTTAACATTAACTGTTATAGTATCAGGTCAAAGAAAAAAAATAACACTTCTTATGCAAGAGGTATCTATGTTAAAAAGTAGAAAATAAAAGGGATATATTCCTTTTTATTTTTTTGCTTAATGTGTTATAATAATAATGTAAAATTGAGGTGTTTTATGAAGGAGAATAATATCAAAAAAGATTTTTTGTGGAATACAATTGGTACATTTATAAGCGCTAGTACTTCTTTTTTCTTTTTAATATTTGTAACAAGAATAAATGGGACTGATACAGCAGGCGTTTTTACTTATGCATTTACACTAACCTTATTAATTCAAATATTAGGTTATTATGCTGGTAGAGTATTTCAAGTAACTGAAAATAATAAAAATATTAACGATTCTGATTTTATATATAATCACATGATTACCTCAGTATTAATGATTATTGTTGGTTTATTTTTTTCACTTATTATGAAATATTCAGGTTTAAAATTATCATTAATTATTCTATTGGTAATTTATAGAGCTATTGAATCATTAGCTGATACTTTTTATGCAATAATTCAAAAAGCAAATAATTTATATAAAGTTGGTATATCTTTCTTTTTAAAAGGAATATTATCTATGATTTCATTTTTAGCAATAGACTTAATTACTAAAAACTTATTATTATCTGTTTTTTCTATAATTATAGTTCAATTAATTGTTATATTTTTATATGATATAAAAAATTTAAAATTAGTTAAATTTAAAATGGAGAAATTTAATTTAGATAACGTTAAATATATTTTTAAAAGTGGATTCTTTGTTTTTGCTTTTACAGTATTAAATCAATATGTAATTAATTCTCCAAAATATTCTATAGATGTACTATTAAATAATACAGATCAAACAATATATGGAATAATATCAATGCCTGCTACAGTCATGCTATTACTTAGTCAATTTTTAATACATCCATATATTACTACATTAAAAGAATGTTTAAATACAAATAAAATTATTGATTTTAAAAAAATTGTCAACAAACTACTATATGCTTTGATAATATTAGGTATATTAGCTACTATAGGAGCTTATATTATAGGAATACCAGTATTAGAAATTGTATATGGTGTTAAACTAAATAGTTATTGTTTAAGTTTATTAAAAATAATAATTGGATCTACATTCTTTGGACTATCTTTTGTTCTTTCAAGTTCATTAGTAGCAATGAGAGTAGATAAAGAACAAACAGGATTATATGTAATTCAATGTATAATTAGTTATATATTATGCTCCTTATTTATTAAAAATAGTTGTTTATATGGTGCCTTTGATGGGTATTTAATATCAATGATTACCTTATTTATTATGTATACTATTTTATATAATGTAAAAATAAGAAAAATAGAAAAAGGTGTATTTAATGAAAAGAATTAGTAATTATAAATATATTTCTTTTGATATATTTGATACTTTAGTAAAAAGAGAAGTATCAAATCCTAATGAAATATTTAATATTGTAGAAAATAAATATAATTTAAAAAATAGAAAAATAAAAAATTTTAAAAATAATAGATTAGAAGCTTTTAAAAATGCTGTTTTAAAGCTAGAAGATAAAGAAGAAGTAACACTTACAGAAATTTATAAAGAACTAAGAAATTATTATTCAAAAAACATTTGTGAAAAACTTTATAAACTTGAAATTGAAACAGAAATAAATACATGCTTTCCAAACAATGATGTTATTAATGGATTATATGCTGAAGCATTAAAAGAAAATAAAATAATCATTATTACTTCAGATATGTATTTAGAAAAAGATACAATTAAAAAAATACTTAAGAAATGTAATATCAAATATGATAAATTATATTTATCAAGTGATTGTGGACTTAGAAAAAGTAAAGGAAAAATATTTGAATATATAAAAAAAGATTTGAAAATCAAATCAAATGAACTAATTCATGTTGGTGATAATTTAATTAGCGATTATTTAATGCCTAAAGTGCATGGATTTGCTTCAATTAGATATATACCTAAAAACAATTGTAACTTTAATTATAAAAAAGTTTTAGAATCTGACAAAAAAGATTACAATAATTTAAAAAGTTTTATTAATACACATATTAATAAAGAAGAATCATATTATTACCAAATGGGATATGAAACATTTGGACCAATATTATATGGCTTTGTAAAAATGTTAAACGAAAAAATCGATAATAAGAAAAAAATGTTTTTCTTATCTAGAGATGGTTATTTAATGTCTAAAGCATATGATATAATTGATAGTAAAAATAAACCAGTATATTTTTATGCATCAAGAAGAGCATTAATAATACCAACATTATGGCAAGTTGATACTTTAAAAGAGATGCTTGATAAATTATATATTAGAGATTATATAAAAGTTGAAAACTTATTTAGAAAATTAGGATTAGATAAAGAAAATTATGAAAAAATAGTTAAAAAACATGGCTTTAAGTTGAATGATTCGATTAAATATAATGATTTATTTACTTCTCCATTCATTGATATGTTTGAAGAAATAAAACCAATTATCCACAAAAATTCAAAAAAAGAATATGAATTATTATTAACTTATATGAAACAAGAAGGATTTGATAATGAATCATCTTTAGTTGATATAGGCTGGAATGGTAATATGCAAATGGCATTTAAAAACATATTCTTATCTTTAAATCAAAAAGATAAAGTAAAAGGATATTATGTTGGAGTGTTACCTGAAAGTAAAAATATAGGAAAAATAAATATGAATGCATTTTTATTTGATCCTAATACAAATCAAGATATTTATATATGTTTAAAAGTAATTAACTCAATTTTTGAAAGTATGTTTTTAGCGCCACATGGCTCAGTTAAAACATATAAAAAAGAAAAAGGAAAAATTGTTCCTGTATTATTAGATTATGAATATACAGATGGAATTGAAAAAAAATCTTATGAAGAAATACAAACAGGTGCTCTTGCATTTATATCTGATTTTGTAAAAAGTGATTTAAAAGAATATATAAATATGAATCCACACGTAAGTTTTTATAGCATGATGAAATTTGCATACTATCCAAGACGTAAAGATATAGAAGCATTTGGTGACTTTAAATTTTTAGAAGATGATATAATTTATTTAGCTAAGCCTAAAAAATTATCTTTTTACTTAATTCATCCTAAAAAATTTGCATCTGATTTATATGTGTCAGGTTGGATTATTGCGTTTATGAAAAGACTTACAAGATTTAATATAGGATATACAGCTATATATAAAAAAATGATTAATGTGTATTTAAAAAGGAAAAACTAAATGAAAAAGAATATATTAACAAATTATATAAAATTTTTTGCTGCAATATTAGTTATCTTTTCACATGCATTTTCATTATCTCAAAACAAATGTGATATTTTTGAAAAGTATAATAAGGGTGTAGCAAGCTTTGGAGCTCTTGCAGTAGCAATCCTATTTGCTATATCTGGCTATTACATAATGAAGAGTTTAGATAAAAAAGGATCAAAAGGATTTGTTAAGAAAAGAGTTTTAAGATTAATTCCATCATTATTTATAGTTGTATTATTATGTATATTAATACTTGGATTATTTTTCAGCGATATATCAGTTATATCATACATAACTGATATAAATACTTATAAGTATTTATTAAATATAATATTTATTCCTATTCATAATTTACCAGGAGTATTTGAACATAACATATATGGCACTACTGTAAATGGTGCTTTATGGACAATGATGGTACAGTTCTTATGTTATATGTATGTTTATATAGCCTATACATTAAAAATAGCTAATGATAGGAATAAAAATATATATTTAATATTAAGTATTGTTTTTGGAGTATTAGGATTATTTGTATTTAAATATTTAAAATTAAGCATGTTAGTTGCTATGATAAGACCATTCTTATGTTTTGTATTTGGTGGTTACTTATATTATAGTAATCTAAATAATAAAAAATACTTTATTTATTGTATAATACTTTCGCTAATCTGCTTATATATAAACGATTACTTTACAATAAATCTTTTATTAATTGTCGGTATAAACTATATTATCTTATACTTGTGTAATAATAATACATTTAAAGTAGATAATAAATATTTAAATATGATTACATTAAGCTCATATGAACTTTACTTAGTAGGATTTCCAATTCAACAATCAATAGTTGCTATTAATGGTGGATCAATGAATATATATTGTAACTTTATAATAGCTACATTAGTATCTATTCCTATTTCAATAATTGTTAGATTATTATCTGAAAAAATGATAAAAGTATTAAAGTTTTAGAGGTGAAATTATGAAGAATCTACATACATTCGTAGTATTAGCTTATAAAGAATCAAAATATTTAGAAGAGTGTATTAAATCTGTTTTAAATCAATCAGTTAAAACAAATGTAGTTATTGCTACATCAACACCTAATGATTATATAGATTCTATTGCTAAAAAATATAATTTAGAAGTTATAATTAATAAAAAAAGAAAGGGTATCGGTTATGATTTTGATTTTGCAAAGAATGCTGCTAAAACTGATTTAGTTACAGTAGCACATCAAGATGATATATATGATCCAACATATGCTGAAGAAATGATTAAAGCATATAATAATCAACCTAAATCTATAATTATATTTCCAGATTATTATGAAATAAAAAGTAAAGGTAAAGTATATAAAAATACAAATTTAAGGATTAAAAGAGTTTTATTATTTCCTTTAAGATTTCATAGATGGTCTAATTTAAAATATATTAAAAGGCATGCATTAAGATTTGGGTGTGCAATTAGTTGCCCATCAGTAACATTTGTTAATAAGAATTGTCCAAAAGAAGTATTCTCAGTAGATCTTAAATGTAATATAGACTGGTATGCTTGGGAAAAATTATCAAGAGAAAAAGGATATTTCTATTTTATAAATAAACCATTAATGGGACATAGAATTTATTCTGAATCTACTACTTCAGAAGTTTTAAAAGATAATGGTAGAACCATAGAAGACTATAGAATACTTTGTAAGTTTTGGCCTAAATGGATAGCTAAAATAATAGCTAAAGTATACGCTAACTCTGAAAAGAGCAATAACGAATAGGTTGGAGATGAATTTTATATATGAATTTATTTTTATTATTTAGATTATTAATATTACTTCTTTTATTAAATTTAACAACTGTAATTCTTTTTAAAAAGAAATTTGGAGAGTCTTTAATTATAACTTTATTTATTCCTGCTTTCTTTTTATATTTTAGTCAGTTTATTTTCAAAACATTTAATTATGGAATGATTTTTACATATTTATATGCACTACTTTCTATTATAATTTTAATTATTCATTATGGCGACAAAAAATTTTACAAGGATGTTAGAGAAAATTATTTTACAAACGGACTATATTCATTTATAATAATTTTTCTTTTATTTACAGTATATGACTTAAAAAGAAATTTTAGTCACTGGGATGAATGGTCACATTGGGGAGAAATGTTAAAAGAAATGCTTAGAATCGATAATTTTTATTCAGTCTCTGATTCGGTTTTGCAAGCTCATAAAGATTATCCTCCAATTTTACAATTATATGAGTTATTTGTTTTAAAAGTAATTAATGTTTATAAAGAACCATATGTTATATTTTCACTTCATTTATTAGAAGCGTCAATGTTTATTCCATTTATAGTGGATAAAATAGATAGTAAGGTTAAAAGTGTAGTTGTCCCAATTATAATAACTATGTCATTCTTATTATTAACACTATTATTTGATCAACACGGGATAATAAACTCAATATATAACGATTATTTTATGGCATTAATTGTTGCATATGTCTTATCATATATATTTATTATAGATGATTATTTTTCTATGTTTACGGTTTTAAATATTTGTTTAGGATCATCAATACTATTGTTAACTAAGCAAATAGGATTAACATTATATATGATGATATTATTCATGTACATTCTATGCGTTGTTTTAAGGCATAAAAAACAACTAATGAAAAAAGAATTATTAATAAAAATACTTAGAAGTTTATTTGTTATAATTGCTATTCCATTATGTATGTGGTTTTCATGGCATATATTTGTTAAGAAATTAGAGTTGGTTGGTCAATTTGAACTAGGTGATATTAAAGTTGGCCAATTATATAATGTTTCAATTGGTAAAGGGACATATTCATATCAAACAGAGTCATACAATAATTATATAAGTGCCATTAAAACATTTAATCTAACTACATCTTATATTCAATTGACATATTTTCAAGCTATTATTCTACTTTTGACAATTATTTATTATATTAGAAATATTGATAAAAAATTAATTTCTGAAAATAAAAGAATTACTCTTATTACAACACTAGTTATAGGTGCATTTGGCTATGCTTTTGTAATGCTATGTACTTATGTAATCTGCTATAGAGAAGTGGAATGACCAAATCTAGCATCTATAGAAAGATATATGGAGACATATATTCTTTTAGTTGGCTATGTTTTATTAATGTTAATTACATTCTATTCAACAAAAAAGAATAAGATACAATATTTAATTATAACTTGTATATTTTTATTCTTATCAAATACTGGTTTGTATTTAGATAGACTTACTCCAAAACTTCATGCATCTGAACCAAATAAATATGAAATTTCTGCTTCATATTTAATGAATTATGTTTCTGAAAAATCAAAAGTATATATTGTATCACAAAATACATATGGAGAGTATCAGTATTTTACAAAATACTATGCCAACCCAATAACTGTTAATGTATTAGATTTCAACTGGCCACTAGAAAATCCTGATGAATATTATAATAATATTAAAAATGAATTATTAAATTATGATTACATTTATTTCGCTAGTGTAGATGATGATTTTATTAATAAATATGGAAAATTCTTTAATAATGATGTAAGTTTCAACAAAATATTTAAAATAATTAATAATAATGGTACAATAGAATATGAGAAAGTAAATTAGAGGTGAGTTATGGAAAAGAAAAAAATAGCTGTCTTAATTCCTTGCTATAATGAGTCTTTAACTATAGCCAAAGTTGTTAAAGATTATAAAAAAGCATTACCTGAAGCAGATATTTATGTATATGATAATAATTCAAAAGATCATACAGATGAAATTGCTAAAAAAGCAGGAGCAATTGTAAGATATGAATATCGTCAAGGAAAAGGTAATGTTATTAGAACAATGTTTAGAGAAATTGATGCTGATTGTTATCTTATGATTGATGGTGATGATACATATCCTGCTGAAAATGCGAGAGAAATGTGTAACTTAGTTTTAAATGGAAAAGCTGATATGGTAATTGGTGATAGATTATCAAGTACATATTTTACAGAAAACAAAAGACCATTCCATAATTTTGGTAATAAACTTGTTAGATGGTCTATTAATAAATTATTTAAAAACAATGTAAAAGATATTATGACTGGTTACAGAGCATTTAGTTATGATTTTGTTAAAGGTTTTCCAGTATTATCAAAAGGTTTTGAAATTGAAACTGAAATGACTATACATGCAGTTGATAAAAACTACAAATTAGTTGAAATACCTGTAGTTTATAGAGATAGACCAGAAGGTAGTGTTTCAAAATTAAATACATATTCTGATGGGATAAAAGTGTTAAAAACAATCGCTACATTATTTAAAGAATATAGACCAGCATTTTTCTTTAATATATTTGCTATATTATTCTTAATACTTGGAATTATAATAGGAGTGCCTGCATTTAAAGGCTACTTTGCAACAGGTATTGTAAAAAAATTCCCAAGTTTAATATTTGCATGTTTTATGGTTACTGTTTCACTTTTAATGTGGATAACTGGAATCATTTTATCTGTAATTGTGAAAAAACATAAACAATTATATGAACTATATTTAAATATTATGAAAAAAGAAACAAAATAATGTTTCTTTTTTTGTCTTCTTTTATCTAGTTTTGTCGAATTTGTTGAAATGTATTTTACTTAATATAGAATAATTAATCAATGATTTTTGTATTTCATAAAATTGCGGTCCCAATTTGGGACCACTAATAAGAAAGAAGATGATTAAATGAATGAAATTATTGAAAAAGAGTTAAATATAGAAGATATGATATATGAGATAAGAGGTAAACAAGTAATGCTTGATAGTGATTTGGCTAAATTGTATAAAATTGAAACTAGAATATTGAATCAAACTGTTAAAAGAAATATTAAGCGATTCCCATCAAACTATATGTTTCGGCTAACTAATGATGAATTCAATAATATTAAGGTGAAATCACAAATTGTGATATCACCTAAAGGTGGTGGGAGAAGTAATTGCCCTTTTGTATTTACAGAACAAGGTGTTGCTATGCTTGCTGGATTACTTCATTCTGATGTTGCTATTCAAATGAGTATTGATATTATAAATGCTTTTGTTAAAATGAGACATTATATTAAAGATAATTTGTTAAGCCAACAAAATATAAATAATATAGTTCTAGAAGATCATACTCATATTTTAAAAATGGATGAAGATTTAAAACTATTACAAGAAGCTTTTGATAAATTAGAAGATAAAAAAAGAGTTAATGAAACATATTTAGATGGAGAGTTTTATAAAGCTTTTTCAAGAGTTATAGATATATTTAATGAAGCTAAGAAAGAGTTAATAATAATAGATAGTTATGCTGATAAAAAACTATTAGATATGATAAAAGATTTAAATATAAAAGTAATTATAATTACAAAAGAAAAAGGAAAACTAAACAAAACTATAATAGATGAATATAATAAAGAATTTAATAATTTAAAAGTTATTTATAATGATTCATTTCATGATAGATATTTTATAATAGATAGAAATATAATATATCACTCAGGTACATCAATAAATTATATGGGTGTGAGAGTATTTAGTATTATTTTATTAAGTGATGAGATTGCAAAAAAGTTATTATTAGATAAAATAGATGAGTTTAATATTTAAAGGTATAAATATTTAAATAAATAAAAACATAATAATAGGTGATATTATGGAAGTTCCAAATATATTTATGAATCAAACATATACTCCATATATAGTATTTGTATATACAATTATTTTTTTCTTATTCTTTAAAAATTTTAAAAGTGATAATATAAAAATACTAGCTTGTTATTACATAATGTTTCTAGTTAGTATATCTAATATAATAGATAAAAAAATATTCTTATCTCTTTTTATGTTTATATTCTATATATATAATGAATATTTAGTAGATGATGAATATAAATCTAAAATAATAAATACAACACCAGATAGAATAATAGATACATTATACTTTATATATAAATATAAATTTGTTTTATTTGTTATATCACTATTTATAATAAGTAATTTTTTTAAAACATATATAATAGATTTAAAACTAGTAGGTATATTTATATCATTTATAATACTTATGTATATATCTCATAAAGTAGCTACTAATTCATTTGAAGTAAATAAAATAACAGATATATATCATAAACTAGGTAACTTTAATTCATTTAATAGAATAAGTAAAAATAAAAGTTTAATAATAACTGATATAGAAGATAAAACTTTTTATATAAGAAGAAATAGTTATACTCTAATTTCTGTGGATTACTTAAAACATAAAATGAAAGATTTAGGATTTACTAACATATTTATGTTGATAAAATATTTTATAAAAAAATTAGGTTTAAATAATTCACTAAAAGGTGTGGATAAAATAAGAGGATATTCTACAATAGAGATGCAATTATTTAAAACACTATCAATAAAAAGTGGATTTAATAATAGATCATCAAGAAAAATATATGAACTTGTTTACACTTCCCTTTACTTTAAAGGACTTAAACGTTATTTTAAAACAAATTATGATAAAGTTACCGACAAATACTATAAAGATTATATATTAAATGAATATAATAAATGTGTTCCAATCATTATAAATGGTAAGTATTATAAGACTATAAAGACTTTTTGGAAAAAAGAATATTATGATTTAACAGATGAAGAATATTTCTTAACAGTACTTACATTCTCAGGTAGAATAGATATAAATAAATTAAGTTATGAATATATAAAAAATAACTTTTCTATATATGAATCATTTAACATATTAGATGAAAACTTACTTAAGCAAGCTATAAATAATATGAAAGAGACTTTTAATTAAGTCTTTTTTTTAGTATAATGTATTTAGGATGTGATTTTATGAAAGAAAAGATAAGTGTTATAGTATCATGCTATAATGAAGAAGAATCAATTCCTTTATTTTATAAGGAAATGAATTCTGTTTCAAAACAAATGGATTATGTAGATTTTGAGTTTATGTTTGTTAATGATGGATCAAGTGATAACACATTAAATGAGTTAAAAGATTTAGCTCATAAAGATAATAGAGTTAGATTCATATCATTTTCTAGAAACTTTGGTAAAGAAGCTGCTATGTATGCAGGACTTGAACATGTAACAGGAGATTATATAACA
>CAZFGE010000001.1:42924-43363 GCA_964518415.1 uncultured Muribaculaceae bacterium | reverse complement strand
CTACTCCTAATAATGTAACTAATGCGAATAATTTAACTATTAGGGATTGTTATTTTTAATCTAATCATGTTTCTTCTATTTGTGGTGCTATTGTTTATATTGCTAAAGGTTTGATTGTTGATTCTTGTGTCTTTGATTCTAATTATGTTGAATTACATGAGAAAATGGGTGCTGATGGTGCATTGCAGATAGGTTTTGAAAAACAAGACAATAATTGTAAAATAACTGATTGTATATTTAATAATAACTATGTGGTGCCTTATAATGATAGTAATGGGCATGCAGGAGCTGCATGTATTAGAAGAGGAGTTAATTTTATAAATTGTAATTTTACAAATAATTCAGCTTATGATAATGGTGTTTTAGGATTTCATGATGGTGGAAGTGTAATCAACTGTAAATTCTATAATAATCGTGCAATGGCCTGTGCGGGGGTTAT
>CAZFGE010000001.1:0-42914 GCA_964518415.1 uncultured Muribaculaceae bacterium | reverse complement strand
AATAATACTGCAAAACATGGTGGAGTAATTTATTTTAATGCTGAAGGTTCAATGAAAAATTGTATATTTGAAAATAATTCTGCAACATATGGTGGGGTAATTTATTCCAACTTCAAACAAAACATTGACAATTCTACTTTCAAATCAAATTATGCTTTAAGTGATGGTGGTGTGATTTACAGTACAAATAGTTTATTTATTCAGAATTCTTATTTTATTCAGAATTGATTATTTCTCTTTTTTTTTTTGTTATAAAGTTACTTGATGTAGATATTGTTGTATGTCCATCAAAGTAATATTTTAATTCTTTAACAATTGGTCTAACTTTTAATTCAAGTCTCTCCATTACATCTCTCTCTTGAGTTTTCTCAGTCATAGATGTTAAACGACCTCTTATAGTTGCATAAACATCCTTGAAAGTTGGATAATCTTTAGATGTAAATTTTGTAAAGTCAGTGTTAAAGTCAATACCAAATCTTCTATATGTTTCTTGTAGTACTTCACTAAACATATTAAGAACATCTTCTTCAATTGAAGGATCATAATATTTCATAAATGCTTTAACGCTTTGTAAAGTACGTGTTAATACAGTGTAACCTAAACCATTAGCAATTTCATCTTCATCAGCATCTATTATAACCTCTAATGGGTTAACCATACCGAATTCTCCACCTTTACCAAGGTCGATGAAATCTCCACCGTATCTATTTGTCATTTCTTCTAACTCACCTTCTGGATCAATTAGAACAAGTTGACAATTATTTCTAATATGAGTTCTAAGTAAAATCTTAGCTGCAGTAGATTTACCACTACCAGATGTACCTAGAATAATTAAGTTAGCATTATTTCTATTATGTTCTTTTTTGATTTGATATAAGAATTGATTAAATAGAATAACACCACCAGAGAAATCAACACCAAGAAGTGTAGATAATCCTGGATCTTTTATACTATCAAATATAAATGGATACATAGCTGCAATTGTAGGTGCAGGAATTGGTGTACCTATTCTATCTTCTATATCTTGTTTACCATAAATTGGTAAAATAGATTTTAATACTTTTTCTTGTTCAAATCTAAGTGGAATTGCTCTTATTTCCATAGCATCCAAATAGTTTTTAACTTGGAATTTCTTTTGATTTAATTCTTCTTCTGTATTAGCAGTTATCATGATATGCATTTGAAAATCATATATTTTAGATTGTGATGCAGCAAGTTGTGATATGAATTGTTCTAGTGATTCATAATTTTGTCTAATACGTTCTTGTGCAGTTCTATCATGTTCTTCTTGATAACGTTGTTTTAAATCAGCTATCTCTTTATTAAGCATTTTAGAAATTGCACTAAAAGGTAGTGGAATATGTTTAATTACAACTTTAATTCCAGACATACTAGTTAAACTAGATAAGTATCCTGGAGCTATATATCTTGGATAAGTTATTGCTGTTAATATACATGCATATTTATCACTTATTACAAAGTGAGAAGCTTTAAATTCAAGTCCCTTAGGAGCTATTTGTGATTTAATATCCATTAGCCAATCACCGTACCAAATGTAGTAGTTTGTCCACCATTTAAGAAGTTATCTAAGATGATTCTTAAATCATCATTTGTAACTTGATGTGAATTTAAACCTGCGCTAGCAAATGAATTAATTAAATTTCTAATTCTTTTCATTACTACATCATTGTTTCTTTCTTTAAATAATAAGAAATATTCTGTATCAACAATATTATTATCCATAAACATATTTGCTTTATTAATATCTTCCATAATTAGTTTCTTTCTAGCTTGATCTTGCACTGAATTATATAAAAGTTGTAATTGAGATAAGAATACATTTATATCAACTGGTCTATCAGCTGCTATAATCCAAAATTCGTAATCTATCATGTTATAAACATTTCTTAAATTAGCAATTATAGCATTTTGAGTATCTTGATCAGCTATAAATATATTTCTTGGCATAATTTTAATTCCACTTACTTTGTCATTATTATCTAAGATAATCATTCCATTTGTAATACTTTTTACTGGAACGAACTCATCATTTGTATATTTACTCTTTATCTTTTTTGAGCTCATCCATCACACACCAACCTTTCCATACATATCTTTGTCTAGTAGTAAAGAAATCAAATATATCAATTAATACTGTTAAAGTATTGTGATAATTTGGTAAAGGGAATACTAGAAGTCCCGTGATTAATCCTGGTGAGATAGCTAGTAGACTAACTACTAAGCTATCAAGTGGAAGAATCATCAATAAAAGAAGAGATATTGATAATCCTGTTCCAAATAGGATTAAATCAAAAGGATAAAACATTCCAAATATCATCATTGATTTTTTACTATTAGCCGGTATCAAATACATATTATTATTCATATTTTCACCCTCTTTTTATTCTATTTTGCTTTATTTATTGCAAGTACATCTTCATATTCTTTGTTAGATTTTTCAATCTTACGTTGAGCTTCACGCATTGATTCCCAATTTTCTACTTCAGAAACAATAGAGTCTCTACTAATTGTAGGGTTATTATTCCAAACATCAGAATTACTTGAAGCAACTACATATTTATGTTTACCTTTATCATCAGACTCCATTTTAATCATTCCAGCAGGAAGATTACCAAATCTTACTTCTTGAGCACGTAAAGCACTTTCAATATCTCTTAAGCTTTCTTTTTGTTGTTTTAAATGTTCTTTTACAATACTTGTAGTACCAGATTCATTTTTAACACCAGTTATATCTGTACCTAAATCTTTTAGTCTATCTAAATATCCAAATTTATCAAAATCATTTGTACGTTTAGTAGCTACCTTAGCTGCGTTAATTCCAGCAGTTATTACACCGCTTAAGCCTTTAATATCTTTTGCTGAAAAACCCTCCTTAACTCCACGTAAAGTTTGCATTGTTCCTGCTAACCCAGGGAAAGAAGCACTGAAATATTTATTTCCATCCTCATCAGTAGTTGATTTTTCATATTTTTCTTTAGCCTTAGCTAAATTAGCAGCAGTTTCATGTCTTGTTTTGTTTAATTCTGCAAATTCATTTTTTTGATTATTTAGAATATTTTTATAGCCTTGAATAGTTTCCTCTGAAGCACCTGAATGTGTTAAATTGCTAATAACTGATCTTGTATCAAGCATTTTACCTCTAAGTTGTTGTAGTCTTCTAGTTTCATCATTAAATTGTCTTTGATTTTGTCTTATATCTTTTATTTTTAAACCTCTACCAATTGCAAAACCTGCTGCAGCAACTGTTCCACCTATAGCAGCAGCTCCAATTTTACCAGGTGCACTTGTTAATTGTTTTCCAAACATTGCTTGTTCTTGTATTTTCTTAATTGGATGTAAGCCCATACCATCTAATTTTACTCCAAATATATCTTCAATTAATTTAGTAAATTGTTTAGCGAACATTAATGCTCCAATAAGTAGGAATAATGAAATCCACATATCATAATTATGATTACTTACATTAACAAGAGCATCATCTAAAACTTTTATTATATAAATTGCAAAATATAATACAGCAAGTTTTAAGAATAAACTTATCCATGTTCTAATAACTTCTTTTAACCATTTTTTAAATATACCATCTTTTCCAGATTTAGGATCAACGTATGAAATTATAGGAACTGGAGCAATTATTTCTAAGAAACCTAGTTTAATAATTCTAAGTGCAATATCCATTCCTATTGTTAACATTAAAACAAGTACAATTACACCAGACACTGTTGACATAAAGAATGAATAATCAATAATATACATGTCATTATCCTCAGCATTATAAATACTTTCTGTTAACATATCACTTGCAGTATAATTAGCATTACAATATTCATCCTTTATTGACTCAATAGATGCACCTTTATTAACCCCATAAAAAGGTCTAAGTGCAACTAGAGCCATAAATTGTCCTGGATCATCTATCTCAACGACTTCACAGTCTTCAGCCATTTGAAACTTTTGACCAACTGATTTAGTATCACTTGTTCCAAGAATAACTTGAGGTAAAATATTATCACTTAATATTGCATTTTGAGCTCTGTATAAAAAGTCAAATGCATAAGGAGTAATTATTAATAGTACTAATGTAATCACAATATTTTTAGCAACATTTCCAACTCCAGAATTTTTATCATTCATTGAATCTGGATTAACCAAATAATTTATAAGAGAGAATGTTACTTTAAAAACCATTACAATTCCGATAAAAACATATATTCTTTTAGCAAAATCATCAATTGTTGATTCATTAAAAACAGATACATTAGAAGCTAATTCTTCAATTATATTATATATAGCTGCAATAAGTGAATATATTGCTTTATCAATAACCGAAAATATAGAACGAGCTAAATTAATACCAACGCTTGTTTTCATATATTTATTCTCCCCTTTCTATTTAAAAATACAAAATATTTCGTTAATCTCACCATTATTAAATAAGCCTGTAAGTCCAATTAACATTTCAATTATTACTGGAACTAATATAATAACAATTCCAATAATAATTCTTTTAATAAATTTATTCCATGCATTTTTATATTCTTTGTCTTCACCATTTGCAACAACTTTTATAAAATCTACAATACTTAATACTATTATCAAAACAGGAATTAAATATTTTAAAGTTTTATAAGCACTTTTTATAAGAGAAGTTGTATTAGATATATCATCACAAAGATTGATATCATTATTTGAATCACCAGATGGACTATGTTTTTTATAACTATCTTCTAATAGAATTTGCTTTTCAGAAGTAGTCCAAAAGCTTGATGAAAGTGAAAACATACATTCACTTCCTCCTGTGTATCCATTATATATATTTACAGGACAGCCATCTGAAAACCAATCATATTTTGCCTTATACTCTGCTGCATATCCATAACAGTTTTTACTTTCGACCCAAGCATGTTTACTGTTATGATCCACATAAAATGTAAAATCATTATATTTACACACTTGTACAAAGCTTCCACCTTTATCGCCTATTTTTTTTACAGATACATCAACACCATCAATACTATATAAACTCATTATCTCATAATCATTTTTAGAAATCTTATACTTACTTGCAAGATTTTCTAATTTATCTTTACTAGTTGATGCATACATCGTATTTACACCATTTGTTTGTAACATTAAAAATTCAGGACACTTTTCACCGGTATATTTATTATCCTTGTTAATACGAACATCTTTTAATTGAGAAGTTGAATCAGCTGCATTGCCTTCTGTATATGTAAGAACCAACAATTCTTTATTGTTTGATTGATAATATCTACACATATGAGCTACATCAGCTGCCAATCCATTATTCATTCCAATAAACATCATTATAGATGTAATTAATATATATTTTAGTGTTTTTTTCATAGTCTCACTCCATCTACATTATCACACATATATTATAGCATAAAAAAAAACAATAATAAATATAATTATTATTGTTTTTTAAATATTAATAATTAATTATTTACCTGTTCCAGATACAAATACATGAATACAGTTTTTGATAGATCCGTCATCAACTAAAGTATCTTCTCCACCAACACTAGTAACCATGCCTACTACTGTACGAACAATAGCAACAACTAAGAAAACTAATACTGCATAAATAATTCTTTTAATTAATTTATTTTGGTTTTCTTTCATTACTTTTTCATCATTACTCATAACAGCTTTACCCATATCTAACATACCAAGTACGATTAAAACGATTGGAATAAAGATTTGGATACCTAAAATTAATAAATGTACCATGTTAGGAATAACGTCTGGAATATCAACTCCACCACAGTAAACTAAAGCATTAATCATAATCTAAACCTCCTATATGTGAGTTTTCACTCTTCATTTACAATATTATATTATTTTAAGGTTTTTGTCAACATTTTTACTTTTTAAATAAACCTAAAATACTAAATTTTTTATTTTCTTCTTCTAAACTTTGTTGTTTAGAAAAACCTAACATATATAAAAATTTGTTTAATATATGAATACTTCTTTCTCTTTCATCTAAAGGTGGCATATTAAAGTAAATTTTAACACCAGATTCATATTCAAAATCAAGTACATCCTTTTGAGATAAAATACTTTGATTTAGAATTATCTTCTTACCTTTAATCTTTTTAAATACATTAGGGTTAACATTCATTAATTTATTAAGTTTTATAATAGATGGTTCAACTAAATAAATTATATCATCACAAACACTTTCAGCTTGAGCAGAATCATTAACATCTACAATAATAACATCACGATCATTATATTTTGCTATAGCATTACCAAGTTCAACATCTTTAACTGAATACATATTTTTATCTCTAAAATATCTGAATTCATCTTTATTAACTTCAAGTGCTACAACACTATAATGTTTCTCTAATTGTTTTTTCATCATATATGAAAGTGTAGTTGCTCCTGTTTGCTTTGTAACATTTTTTATACCAATAACACGTGTACCAGTATAAATATTCTCAACTACTGTAGTACTTACAGGAGTTGACTCATTTGAACTTGCCACATCAAGTTGTTGAATATGCGCAACATCTCTATAACTATTTGGATTGTTATATAAATACATTATGCCATCAACAGTTCGTGTAAAGTTGTAAATTCCCATTGAAACAAGTTTAGATAAAAACTCACCAGTTCCATCATCTACAGAATCATCAAGTAAAAGAATTATTTTATCCATATCTAAAGATATAGACAATTTTTGAAGTGTTTTAACATCTTTATAATTCTTTAAAGCAGTTATATCAATAATCATTCTTTGAAAAAAGAAATTTTGAAATTGACTAATAATATCATCAACATCAAATTCACCATTTAAAGATTTAATTATATCTATATCTAGCATTTCTAAAGTTGATTGATGTTTATTTGAAATAATTACATTCATTTATATCTTCCTTTCTATAAATCATAGAATATTTTTGTCTCACCATATACTGGGAATTCTAATTTAGCGCCTATTAAAGGTATTTCTAAGTATGCATATGCAGTAACTCCATAATAGTCACCTTTTGACGTAGTAAATTTGTAAACACAATATCTATAGTTACTATCTTTGGAAAGTAATTTTCCATTTGAAAATCTACCATCTGTTTTACATTCACTAGTTTTATCTATCTTATAACCTATACTACCTAACTTTTCATTTATTTCTGCTTGAATATCACTATTTAAGCGATTACTATTATCAACCTTACCATCATAATTTTCAATTGTATCAACAATTTTATTTTTTACTTTAAATGCTTTTGTAAATGTTGACATACCAACAAATATAAGCATAAAAAGGATAATAAAAGTGATGATAAAATTAAGCACATAACTATTACCAATTGCCTCTCTCACTTTATCACCACTCTAACTTGAAAATTTAAATATCCTTTCAGATTCTGTATATACAGGTATTTTGAATGTTCCTCCAAGTACAGGAACATCCATATAAATATAGGTTACTATACCATAATTAAAGTATCCATTTTTAGGTTTTGATTCATAAATACACACTTGATGATTAATTCCTTTAACATTAAGTGCTTGTCCAATTTTCTTATTTGGACATTTAGAAACTCTTCCGTTTCTATATCCAAGTGTACCTAATACTCTATTTATCTCTTTAATAGACTCACTATTATAGCCCTCAAACTCTTCTAAAGCATAAGCTATTTTACTATTAACTTTAAAAGCTTTATAGTAAGTAAGCGTTGCAGATAAAAAGCCAAATGTAATAACAATAAATACAATTAAAAAATTGTATAATGGTATATGACCAATTGCTTCTTTCATTTAATCACCAATTATTAGCACTCTTTAGATGCTCCGTCACAGTCACCATTAACCCAAGTACCACCATTATTATAACAACATGATCTTTCTTTTGAAGTTTTCATCATATTAGTAATTAATGGTGTTGCTACAGCAACTATAATACCTATTAAAATGATTGTAACTACAGTCATATTTGCTTCTCCAGATGCTTCTTTCATTATCTCACCACCCTTATTATATTTTTACAATAATAGTATAACACTATATTTAATAATTATCAAATATAATTTATATTCTTTACAATTATTGACAAATTATATTATTAACTTTTTTTATCTTCTAATTTATCAAAAGCATCTTGTAATAATTTTAAAATCAAAAAATATATAATTAAGCAATTCGACAAAATAAAAGAAGACAAAAAAATTAGAACATTATATGTTCTAATTTATAAATTCATCATTTGTAACATTGAGAATAGAAGTAGTAATAATATACCTCCACCTGTTGCAAATAACATTTGCATAGTTTTGTTTTCCATCTTCTCTAAACGTTCTTTATATTTTTGTTCACGAGCTTTATTTTGAAGTGTTGATACAGTACGTGAGAACATTACTAATTGTTCTTGTTTATTTTCTTGTGAACCTAAACCTAAACGATATAGCAAACGCATCATACGCATTGAATCTCTTACCGGATATTCTTTAGCAAAATCCATATATGGATCAACTGAAGAATCACCTTGTTCAATTCTATCAACTAATCTTTGTAATCCTGGAACAAATATATCAGGAGCAGTTGAAATACTTCTTCTAAGTGCAACCGGTACAGTATAGTGTTGAATTAAGATTTCCAAACTCTTTAGATAATATGGAAGCATTTGATCTATATGATGTAAGTTATTTTTATAATATTTTTGTAAAGATGAATATTGGCTTTTAAATACCAAATAACCCAATATAAATGCAAGTAATACACTTATAAAGCTTGGTTTATTCATTACAAATATAAATATTAATACTACAATTGTAACTAAACCATTTCTAACTCTTTGTCCAAATAGTTCATTTACATCTATATCATTTCCATATTTAACTTTAAGTAAGAATTCATAATCATCTTCCATTAAAGCTCTAAAGTATGGTTCTGTATCTCCAACAAATTTTCTTAAATTTACTCTATTACTATATGTAAGAATGAAAAATAATATAACGCCAATAATTAAAAATTCCATTATTCAGCCCCCACATTCTCATTATAGTATTTCTCACCGTTAAGTAAGAAATAAGAGTTAATTATAATTATTAAATGTAATAGTACTTGAACTAAGAAATTAGTATCAAGTAATTTAATATAAGATTCTGTTCCAAGTAAGAATTGTACTAACATTACCATTAAATATAAAACTATACCAAATTGTAAAAATTTCTTATGGAATTGAGCTCTGTCCATTCTATCACGATATACATTTTCAACAAGCATATCGATATCAAGTGACATGTTTTCTAATGCATCACTTGAGTTTTTAGAACCTTCATTTGTAATTTGAATGAATAATTGATGCATATTTCTTACAATATAATAATCATATTTTTCATTCATAAATTCAACAGCAGCATCAATTGTACCATTTTCATATGACATATCAATCATTGTTTTAACATCACTTTTAACAGGATCTTCTAAGACACCTGAATCATATACACCTTCAAGTGCTTTAACAAATGATTGAGTAGTTGCGAATTCCATAATAACATTTGTCGTATAAACTTGTATTTGTTCAAAAATGAATTCTGAATAAATACGTTTACATCTATAATATGTAAGTACTGGAATTACAGCGTTTGCTGCAATAATATAAATTAATGAAATTAATAAGTTATAAAAATATAGGTAAGATATAATAGCAGCTGCTATAGAGAATACAGATATTTGAATCATGTATTGTTTCTTAGTATATTCTTGTCCTAAATCCTTAACTTTTTTTCTAATTTCTTTAAATGAATAAGGAGCAAACTTATCATATAAAAAGTTAGATTGTTTTGATATATATTTATAAAAATTATCTCCTGAATTATATCTATAGGCCATTACAAAGACAAGTATAAAAGCTATGATTAAAAATGTAATTACTGAAATCATATTTTATCCTCCTTATTCACCAATTGTTTCAATGACTTCTTGAGTTTGTTCAACACTAGGTTGACTACTTACATTATTAGTAAGTGGTGTTCCACTTTCACCTTCTTTAATAAGGTTTTCATCTAATGTAACACCTTGTCTATCAAGATAGTCAATTAAATATTTTGAAGGTTTATGTCTAACAACATGACCACTTGTTGTCTTTTTATAAATTTCATTGTATTTTGGTTCGTTATCTTCTGTAACATAAAATTCTGTTACTTCAGCTATCTCACGAACAAATCGTTTAGTAGCTTTATCTTGATAACCTCTAATATATACACCAATTTGTATATATCTATAAACTGATTTCATATATTGATCCATATCTTGATTTGATTCAAGCAAACTGTACATACGGTTAGGTATAGAAGATGCTCTATCAGCATGTATTGTTGATAAGATATAGTGACCTGATGAAATAGAGTTTCTTACCGCCATTACTGCCTCAGCACTACGTACCTCTGATAACAAAATCCACTTTGGATTCTGTCTCATACAAGTAACAAGTACATCTGAATAAGATGCTATGTTATTAGTCTTCATTGTAACAATATCTCTATGTGGGAATATTTTATCTAAGTGTAACTCTAAAGTATCCTCTATAGTTATTAACTTTTCATCTGGTTTAGTTTTAGAAGCTAAGTATTTAATAAACTCAGTTTTACCAGAACCAGTTTCACCACAAGCAATTATATTACAATGTCCTTGTACACATTGTATTAAAAAATCATGTATATCTAAATCAATATATTTTTCTTTTAGTAATTTTTCTTTTTCTAGTCTGATTTTAGCTGGTGTTTTACGAATAACACAAGCTATACCATTTTTAGCAATAGATTCATGAACAAAGTTTAAACGAAGTTCAGAACCTTCTGCATCAAGGAATGGATGAGCCATATTAAATGTCTTACCCATTACGTTTGAGCATTGGAACGCTAATTTTTCCATAAATGCATTATTTATGTTAGGATTTTCTATCCTAAAAATACCTCTTGATAATGTTTTTAAGTGAATTTGTCCACCATTATCATATGAAATATCTGTTATATCGTCATTGTCTAAGTATTGTTGTAAATCCCCAAAATCAATTTGGGAAAACATACTGTCTTCCATTTAGACCTAGCTTTCTTTTTTAGTGTTTTTAGTAGTATCTGTTACAGTTTCTTTTGCTGCATCAGTTTCTTGTTGAGCAGTTATTTCATCGTTAGGTACTGTATTAGCATTTATGAAATCTTTTAATGTTTGACTACTTACGATAGTCTCACCATCGCCAGTTTTAACTTGTGTACCATGTGGCACTGGGAATAATTCTACTTGGAATTCATCCATGTAACTTGCTTTTCTAAGTAAAATATTTAATTCATAATCTAATCCAAAGATTATATATGCAGGAACTCTTGTTTCTTCAGAATTTTCAAATACATTCTTTCCTTGAGAATCTTTAACTGCTAATACTTTAACATTTTCGATTAATCTACCAACCATTAACTCTCCATTTTCATTCATTGATTTCATATAAATATCAATGTAATTTCCTGGATAAATTGAGTTACCATAAGTTGATGCCATAGTAACTGGGAAGTTATATGGTATTTGTCCTTTTTCGATATCTACAAATGCAGCATCTGGAAGTTCATCTTTTGTTACAACTGTATTTTTATAAAACATACTTCCTTCTGGAACTACTGTATTTACAGCTGTATATTTTCCAACTACTGCGGCTTTTGATCTGATTACATTATCAGATAATACGATAGGTGCAACTTGAATAGTTGATACCATATCATTTTCAATCAATGTTCTTGGTTGAATTGTTTGAGTAGCAACTGGTATACCTGATACTGGTTCTACTGCTTTGTTGATTTGAATTTTGTATCCAACAAATAATACAACTAATATAAGAATTACTCCTATAACTGTTACTGTATTTTTGTTTTGGAAAAATCTTCTAATTGCTATTACGAAATTATTCATTTTTTCTCCCTTTCCTTTCTTTAATATGGAGTTTCTAATATTGCATCAATTTTATTTACAATATCGAACTCAACCATTTCATCGGTCACATTTGATTTTAATTTCGATGAAACCTTCAAGCTTACTTTAGGTGGATATTCACTTACATCGTAAATTTTTATATTATAAACATTTCCTAAAGAAACGCTTTCAGCAAATCTTCTTTGAAAGTTTTCAACAAACTTTTCTCTATGTATTCTTGTGTTTCCTGTTGCTCTATATTCAGCCCAGTCAACAGAATCCCACATAGCGGCTTCTGTTACTTCTTTTAAGATAGTATAGTTTTGTTCATCAGTTGATGTTATAGTTTGAAAAAAGTAAATAAATGCAATAGATAATACTCCAAGCATTACTATTAATACACTCCAAAATGACTCTTTCATACTACCTCCTTAATTTTGACATGAATAGAAACTATTCTTTGTAATATTTCTACATGTTCCACCAGTTAATCCTGATAATTCACTATGAACAAAACTACTAATACATGCTGAGTTATCACTTAAACAATCAAGTTTAAAATCAGCATAGCTATCTTTTTGACTTCTATTATAATTTCTAATTGCTTTTATACGTTCAGTATTAAGCGTAAACTCGTATAATGGCTTTTTGTCATATACTTTATCACCATCTACATTTCTGTTATTTAAGATTCTACTCTTAACAACCTTAGTACTATTCCAGTTAGAACCAGGATATCTACCTTTTAAAGTATCATTAAACATACCAGTTCTTAAATCTCTTTGAGTAACAATACTATCTGCATCCTTACTTGGGAATGGATTTGTTAAATCGATAACACGATATATAATCTTTATTCCTTTGTAAGGGCATGTTACATCTTTGCAATATTCATATGCATCTTTTTCACTATAACCTTTAATAATCATTGGTATAACACAACTTGTTAAGTCCATACCTTCATTAGTACCAGCTGGACAAACCCATTTTTTATTACCACTACAGAAATTATTTACGCACCAATTATATGTCTTACCGGCATTAACACAACTTGATAAATCCATAGTTGGATCATTTGGACAAGTTAAATCGGTATTAGTACAATCATGTGGTATATTAACATCACTATTACAGTATTCTTCTTGATTATCAAGACATGTTCCATCATTATTTTTTGATAAACAGTCTAATGACTCACCTGCATGTTTTGTACCTTCTGGACATACACATGTGCCAGGTGTTGTTTTAGTAACCTTATAATGACATACATAATTATTAGATGCTGCAAGTGAAGCAAAATCACTAGCCATACCAGTAAGAGTTGGAATAGTTATACTCAAATCATAATTCTTTTTAGGATTTGCACTATAAGAAATAGGCATATTTGTAAATCCAATTATAGAATAATTTTTAAGTCCACTATTTGAATTAACTGATTTATTAGTATCTTTATTAACAAAATAATAATGTCCATCAGTTAAATCATAATACTTAAGTGTTGTTCCAATTATTTGTCTATTATTTATTGCAGTTATTTTATTTGGTATTGTTTTGTTACTTATTAAATTCTTCTCAACATTATTTTTATTAACACTAATACCACCAATACCAGATGTACAACCATCACATGTTATAACTTTTTTAGACTCTTTTAACATCATTGTCATACCATATTCATCATCATTATATGATGCACTAGCTCCAGGAGCAGTAAAATTCATATTAAATGATGCTTTATAATTAATACAACTATTAAAATCATTTACAATATTTGCAACAGCATCAACATAGTTTTGTATATTATTACATTTATCTAATGTTGATTTAGCATCATTTTCATATCCTCGAAGAGTATTACAATGTTCATTTTTTGCTGCCCAATCTTTATGTCCTTGAGTTTCTTCACAGTCTGCAAAAGTTGAGCCATGTATGCATTCTTTTGTTTTAGGATTAGACTCAGTACAATGCCAATAAGGTTCTCCACATGTTTCTTTTGGTTTATACTCAGGACCAACATTTTTGCAATAATCATCAGCTTCTTTCTTTTTTTCGTTATAAGTATTTTGATATGTTTTGCACGTACGACTATCTTTAACATAAGTATTATAAATTCCTCTGATACTATTTATATAATTATTATAACTATTAAGAGTTGTTGTATAATCAGTTCCAAGTACTTTTGCATCAACTGATAAATAACATTCTTTTTCAATTGCAAGTGCCATTGGATATTCAGCTAAATTAGCATTTACTTTATATCTATTATTATTAATATTATTATTTGGCCATACAATATATCTTCCAACATTGACAGCAGTTCCAATATTGCCTGGTAATGTTTCATAAAAACGTTTATTACAATACATTCTACAATATGAGCCAACATCTACCTCTTTTTTACCTAATCGTGAATAGACATTATTTTTTTTCTTATCATATCCATCTAAACAATTACCCTCAGTAGTTTCGTAAGCATAACCAAATGTACCATAACTACCATAACAACTTGATAATCTATTGTAAATTTTTGACTTACAAGTTTCATTTACAACTGGTTTTGTTTCTTCAGTTAATGCATAAGAAATAACATCTTGGTTATTAGAGTTTTCAGCATCTCTCCAAACACCAAATTCAACACCTTCAGGTATTTCAGTATTAAGTATATTTACGAATTGTTTATATGCTTCTTCATCAATAGTTCTACTTTTATGTGGGAAATTTTTTAATCCTGCAGAAAGTGCTTTATATAGGGCAGGGTCTCCCAAAATACGTTCAGAATAATCAATTGCATATCCTGTAATATAATCCGAATCAGATACTAGTTGATATGATGTAAATCCCCAGTCATACTTCCATGCAACTATTTGAGCAGCAGCACGGGCAATTGTACATTCATTACTTGAACATTTATTAGAAGATGCATATACAAATGCCTTAACTAAAAGCTTACCACCAAATGAACTGGTATTTATTTTATGGTCAAATACATACTTATGTCCTTGAATTATAGGATGGTTAGCTTTTAAACATAAAGCAACCATTCCATCAAGTTCTATTTTATAAAAATTACCTCTATGCAATGCTGCATTATTTATTCCATATTGGGAAACATCAATTCTATAATTTGTACGTTCAACCGAAGTTATATATTTATATCCCGATTTATTATCAGCTCCAACCTTCACAAAAGGAATAACCAATAAAGGAATTATAAATAATAATAAACTAATTTTTTTCCTCAAAACTCACACCTCCTAAAACAAGCTATCCTTTTTATTTTCTTTATAAATAGCAATCAATGTTATAACTATAATTAAAGGAAGAATTACAAAATAATAATCTAAATAAAATTCAAATAATTTATTAAATATTTTTTCAACAATTGTTTTATCATTATTGTTATCTTCTTTACTATCATTATTTATAAAGCTATTTTTATAGTTAGTAACATTTTCTTTAAACTCTTCATAACTAACTGATTTGTTAATAAATTTTTTGCAATATTTATAAGTATTGATTCCTGCGCATAAAGGATCACTATAATATGGATTATAAAATGGAAGTGTAACATAAATATTATAAATGCTAGAATTACTACATGGATTTAAATCGCTTGTAAATACACCATATCTATAACTATTACCAGGATTAACATTTGAAATAGTTATCTCAGGATTATTTCTATACTCTTGCATAGTATCCATGTCAATCAAATATAAACTATCTGTTACATTTGTAAATAATATGTTAAAAGTATTATTTGAATCGTTATAAGTATATGAATATGAAATATTCTTTGCTCTATTTTGATAGTCAACTTTCATTGAGTTATCACATGCTACTGCGCCAACTCTTGACATACCTAAGAATAGAAACAGAGAAAAAAGTGTACATTTTACCTTCCCCATTTTATCATCCTCTCATATTTAATTATAACACATATTATTTTTTAAACAATATTATTTTACACTATAAGCATACATTTTTCCTCTAATATTAAACTCAATCGACAAATGTTCAGCGCTTGCCGCTTCTTCAGTTAACTCAATATATAAAGATGAATCATTCCCCTTCTTAGGTTTAACTTGATTAATACCTATATTCATAGTACTTATTTCAGAACCATTTGAATATTTAATAGTTGCGAATGTTTTTAAAAACTTAAATAAGGTATTAATTTTATCATTTAAATCTGTGTAATTAAGAGAACCATCTAATTTTAAAATTTTAGAAGCTCCATTATTTGTACTTGGAACAATATACTCATAATATGTAGCACATGTATTATAGCAAGACTTATATTCTGATTTAAAACTACTATCTATATTCACACTCTTTAATGTAATGCTTGTATTTTTTAATATAGAATCTTTAAAATCAATTGTCTCTCCAAGATTATATGTTTTAGTATCAACTGTATTATTTAATGGTTTCGGATTAATATTAACTGTATAAGTTTTAAATGTATCAAAATATTTTAATTTCATTTTTTTATTTTCAAATTCAGTAGGGATCTTAAATACTAATATGAACTCTTGATAATCTTTTTTAATTCTTTGATCATTAAATACTTCGCCAAAATCTAAAACATCATCTTTTAAATTTAATTGATTATGATATTTAAAACCATCTATTAGAAGTTGGAAATGACCAAGTCCTATATTTGCATATCCAAATAATGTTTTAACTTTAAATCTTACAACAAGTATTTCTTCTTCATCACTAATTAAATTATGTTTGTAATCATACTTAGTAACATATGAATCTTCAAACACAAAATTAAATCTTGATGTAGATAACGCTTCATTCATATTATATCTTTTATGAACAACTGCCTTGTTATAATAAACTAAGCCACCAACTAATAAAATAACAATAACCATTAAAATATTTATTAATAATTTATTTTCAAAATATGCATATTTAAAATGTCTAATTTTTTTCTTAACATATCTTTTAAGTTTTGATGTATCAATCTCAGTATTAACTTCAAACTCTTCTGAGTCTTCTGTTTCAATATTTAAATCTTCTAAATCTTTTTTAAAGTTAAAGCTTTTAACATCAAATCCAGTAGATCTAATTAATACAATTACAAACCCAATTGACTCAACTATTAAAGCAACTGTAGTTAAATCTCTAAGAATTTTTAAAGTTCTAACATCAACTAAATTTATCTCAAGTGACTTAACAGTTGAAAAAGTTATTAAATAATAAACTATAAAAGCTATATAAGCAATAATACTATAAAAATATGATTTTACAGGCTTATCTTTGAATTTCATCAAGGCAAATATAATTAAACAAAATATAATTATAAAAGCACTTACAATTACAGGTAAAAATCCAAATAATGATTTAGTAACATCACTACTTATAGTTGTAGCTATAGTCTTTAAATATTCTCCTAAAAAAACATAAATATTATATGTCTTAAAAAGTAAATATAACATTAAACCTGATAAAATTAAATGTATAAGTTTAAAATTTTTAATTAATATTGCATAAGGTTTTCTAAGTATCATACTATCCCTCTATTCTATATACTAGTATACACTATTTTTCCTTAAAAAAAAATAAAAAGTCTAATAGTTTTAGACTTTTTATTTATAATAAACACCTTGTATTTTATCTTTTGTATCACGACTAACTTCATCAAGTTCCCACTTATCATCTATTTTAGATAAAGTCATATCAATTGTATATTTAACTCTATCCTTTGAATCTTTTAATTTATTAATTCTATATTCATTAAAGAGGGTTTCATCTACCTTATTATTTTTCATAAATTCTTCTTTATGATTTTCTAAATATAGATCAGCTTCTTTTAATATTTTAGAATAATCATTAACCTCTATTTCAACAGTTACAACTGCAGTATCGCCATCTATAACTTCGTCTTTAATTCTATATTTAAGAGTTTGGTAATGCTTTTTCATAATCTCTATATAGTTTAATCCTTGTTCTTTTGTAAAACTTATTTCATTATCAACAACACTTTTTAACTGGCTTAATACATCATCATCAAGGGATTGATACTTATTAAAAAACATTTCAACCTTTTTAGTAGGTGTATTAAGTAAATTGCTACTGCATCCAGTAAGTAAAATAACAAACAATAAAGATATTATTACTTTTTTCATAATTGCCTCCTATAAATATTATGTTAAATATTTTATTATTTATACAAGTTCAAATGTTCTTAATATAATTCTAGAATCACTTGAATATTCAATTATATATTCAAAAAAAATAGATAATTAATTATCTATTTAGTGCGTCATTATATAGTTTTTTAACCTCTTTAATATTAAGCAATCTATATTCACCTGATTTTAAATCTTTAACATCTAAGAAAGATATTTTTTCTCTTTTTAATTTAACAACTTCATATCCAATTGCTTCAAACATCTTTTTAACTTGATGATTACGTCCTTCATGAATAGTTAACTCAACAATTGATGAATCTGACTTTTTATCATACTTTCTAATTCTTGCTTTTGCTTTTGAAGTTTTAACTCCATCAATATAAACTCCACGTTCTAATTTATTAATTTCTACTTTACCAATTAAACCTTTTACTTTAGCAATGTATACTTTATCAATATTGTTTTTAGGATGCATTAGTAAATTAGCAAGCTCTCCATCATTAGTTAGAATTAAAGCTCCAGTTGTATCATAGTCTAACCTACCAACAGGATAAATTCTTTTATCAGTATCAATTAAATCAACTACTGTCTTTCTATTTAAATCATCTGTTACGGCTGTAATAACACCTCTTGGTTTATTAAGTAAAAAATATTCTTTATTCTCTTCTTTTTTAAGAACATTACCTTCAACAGTAACTAAATCATTAGAGTCAACTTTAACACCTAATTCTCTAACAACTTTACCATTTATTTTTACTTTACCATTTATAATTAAATCATCTGCTTTTCTTCTTGAAGTATAACCAGATGAAGCAATAAACTTATTCAATCTCTCCATTTAAAATCACCTACTATATTTTATCATATTTTAATAATAAAAAAAAGAATTCAGTATTAGAATTCTTATTTACAAGTATATCCACGTTTTTCTAAGCTTGATTTAGCATTTTCATATGTTTCAGTTGCATAGTTATCAGAACCTGCAATTTTTTTAAGAGTTTCACTATCCATTTTAGATGGTTCCATATTCATAGTTAATACGATATCAGATCCATCTTGTTTAACATCAATAGAAATACCTTCTTTACCTTCATATGATTCATATTGTTTTTTTGTACTTTCTACCATTTGATCCATATAAGCAGTATATTTATCAGCAATAGTCATTTTAATTGTTTGATCAATAGTGCTTAATTTTTTTCCTTTGAAAGTAGCATTAATATCTTGTTTCATTGAATAAATTGATGTATCTTTAGTTAATGAACATTCTAATGTCTTAGTTTTTTCACATCCTGTAAATGCTAATAATGAAAGTGCTGCGATACTTGTTAAAACTAACTTCTTCATATATCTTACCCTCCGAAATTAAGTATATCACATAAAAAAATAAATGCAAAGTGTTTTTTTTTAGTATACATTATTTTACAATTTGCTATTAGCAAAAGAAGAGCTTAGTTACTATTATAGCAGCTATTATTCCGGCTAAATCAGCAAACAACCCAGCCCACATTGCATATCTTATTTTTTTTACTCCAATACTACCAAAATAAAGTGTTATAACATAAAATGTCGTATCAGTTGCTCCTTGTATAACACTTCCAAGTCTTCCACTATAAGAGTCTGGTCCAAGTGCGTCAAATATATTATTTAAAATAGCTAGTGTACTAGTTCCAGAAATTGGTCTCATTATAATCATAGGAAACACTTCTATAGGAATTTTTAAAATAATAAATAATGGTTTTATAAAATTATATATTAAATCTATAAGACCACTTTTAATAAATATATTAACTCCCAATATCATAGCAAGCAGGCATGGAAAAATATGTTTAATCATACCAAATGATTCACAAGACCCTTCAATAAATGAGTCATATATATTTACTTTTTTAAAAATACCATAAACTATTATTAATAAAACCATTATAGGTATTATCATATTAGTGATTTGCATATTTACCACCCAAATATCTATCAAATAAAAGTCCAAATAAACTTGAGAAGAAAGTTGCTATTATACAAGGTAAAACTATCTCAGTTGGACTAATGCTACCATACATTAATCTTAACGAAATAATTGTTGTTGGAATAATAGTAACACCACTTGTATTAAGAACTAAGAAGGTAATCATAGAACGAGTTGCAGTATCTTTCTTATTGTTTAAAGATTGAAGTGATTTCATTGCTTTTAGTCCAAATGGAGTAGCGGCACTACCTAATCCTGCCATATTAGATATAATATTTGATGCCATTAAAGAAATAGACTCATGATTTTTTGGAATATCTGGAAATAATTTACCTAATATAGGAGATAAAGCTTGAGACATTTTGTTTAGAAGTCCAGAGTTTTCTGCTATTTTCATTATACCAAGCCATAAAGCTATAACAGGAAAAATCTCCATGATTAAATTTAAGCTTGTCTTACACGATAAAAGTATTTCATTATTTATAACTTCTATATTACCTGTAAACAAACTATATATAATTCCAGTAATTATAAAAAATCCCCATATTATATTTATCATTTAAATGTATCCTTTATAAATTTTTTTAAATTAAACTTTTTATTTATTTTTTTTACAATATATAAGTCTTCTTTATGAATTAATAAATCACCTAAGTAAACACTAACATATCCGACTTTCATATTTTCTTTTGGTTTTCTGTTTTTTTCTAAATTAAACTTAATAAGTATTAAATCTAACTCATCATTTGATAAAGGATAAGTAAAATCATTTTTTATATAAAAGTCATATTTTTTATAATATTTATCACTTAATATATCAATCACTCCACTATTTAATATTTTATAGTTTTTATAATTATTAAACCCATATTCAAATAACTCCATATGATCTTTAAAGTCATTTCCATCATTAAGCGTTACGGCAACTAAATTTAAGTTATTTTTACTTGCCGTATTTACAAGTGTTCTTTTAGCTATTTTTGTATATCCAGTTTTTCCTCCTGTTGCATATTTATACATATTTAAAAGTTTGTTTTTATTATGCCATATATAGGTATTCATGTTTGTCTTTAAACTATATTTTTTAGATTTAACTATTTCTCTAAAATCTTTATTCTTCATAGCATTACTCATGATAATTGCCATATCATAAGCTGTTGAATAGTTTCCTTTATCTTCATCTAGTCCATTAGGATTATTAAATATTGTATTTTTTAAATTTAATTCACTTGCTTTTTTATTCATCTCTGATACAAAATTATCAACACTTCCTGATATGTTTTTAGCAATTGCATAAGATGCATCATTACCACTTCTAAGCATTAGTCCATAAAGTAAATCACGAATAGTTAATATTTCTCCTTTTTTAATATATATACCAGATCCATAGGATTTATCTATCTCACTACCTACTGTTACTTTTTTATCTAGTTTTTCTGATTCCACTGCAAGATAAGCAGTCATTATCTTAGATATACTAGCGACACTTCTTTGCTTATTTATATTTTTTGCATACAAAATTCTATTTGAATCCATATCCATTAAAATAGCTGATTCTGCAGATGTATCAACAGCACGTATATTAAAAGGAATAATTAAAATTAATAATAGTAGTATCTTTTTCATAACTCACCTATAAAAATCTATGACAAAAACTAAATATTTATACAAAAAAACTGATAAAAATCAGTTTTCAAATTGTGAATTATAAAGTTCACTATAAAATCCATTTTTACTCATCAACTCATCATGAGAACCTGACTCTATAATATCTCCATCTTTCATAACAAAGATAACATCAGCATTCTTAATAGTTGATAATCTATGAGCAATTATAAATGAAGTTCTACCATGTGTTAAATTATCCATTGCTCTACTTACTAATTCTTCTGTTCTAGTATCTACTGAAGATGTTGCTTCATCTAAAATTAGAAGTGGAGATGCTTTAATCATACCACGAGCAATAGTTAATAGTTGCTTTTGTCCTTGAGAGATAGAATCATTATCTTTAATTACAAAGTCAAGTCCACCTGGAAGTGATTTAACAAAGTGACTTACCCCAACTGTTTTTAAAGCTTCCCAAATCTCTTCATCAGTAGCATTACTATTATATTTTACATTATCTCTAATAGTTCCATTAAATACCCAAGTATCTTGTAAAACCATTATAAATAAATCATGAATATTTTCACGTGTAAGTGAATTAATAGATATACCATCTATTTTAATATCACCACTTGTAATATTATAAAATTTCATAAGTAAGTTAACTAGTGTTGTCTTACCTGCTCCTGTTGGACCTACTATTGCGATATTGCTTCCTGGTTTAATTTTAGCATTAAAGTCTTTTATGATTAATTTATCAGGATTATATCCAAATTTAACATGATCAAATTCTACACTACCACTAACTTTACTTACATCTATTTTATTAGTTAAGCTAGATTCATCCATCATCTCTTCTTCTTCTAAGAATTCAAATACTCTCTCACTTGCTGCAGCAGTTGATTGAAGAGAAGTTAAGCCTTGTGCGATTTGAGAAAGTGGAGATGTAAATAATCTTGCATAAAGAATAAACGCTACAATTACACCAAATGTAATATTACCATTTATAACAAGTGATGCTCCAACAACACATACAACAACATAACTTAAGTTTCCAATAAATCCCATCATAGGAGGCATAAGTCCTGATAAGAATTGACTCTTTCTATTACAGTCATAAACTGACTTATTTAACTTATCAAATTTTTCTTTAGCGTCTTTCTTACCATTATACACTTTAACTATATTATGAGCTGAATACACCTCTTCAATATGACTATTAAGTTTACCTAACTCTACTTGTCTTTTAGAAAAATACTTTTGAGATTTAGATAATACTACAAACATAAATACAAAACCAATTAAAGACGATACTATTGCAGCTATAGCCATAATTCCATTAGTTACAAACATCATTATAATTGAACCTATAAATAATGTAATCGCACCTACTAGAGAAGATAAGCTTTGATTCATTGATTGAGATATTGTATCTACATCATTAGTAATACGTGATAATATATCACCTATTTGTTTTGAATCATAATATTTAAGAGGAAGTTTATTTATCTTAACAGATATTTTATCTCTTAACTCCTCAGCAAATCTATTAGAAACAACTGACATAATAAAGCCTTGAATTAAATTAAATAATGCACTTAATAAATATAAAGTAATTAAGAATAATCCTATATTTTTTATACTTTTTAAATTCATTTTTGGTTTGATTTGATTTTTAATACTATCTGGTAATTTATCTAATTTAGAATATATTAAATTAGAATCTTTACTCATTTTTATAGAACTCATAATAGATACAAATTCAACTTGATCACTAACACTTATCACTTCTTTATTAAAAGTAAATTCATTGAATAATTTATTTTGAATACTTAAAGGAAGTGTTTTGATATCACCATTTTTAAAATCAAATTTTGATAAAGATAATTTATCAGTATCTGATATATTTTGATCCATCATAATAGAAGATATTATGATAGGCATTTTATCTTCAGTTAAATTAGAAGTAACTTTCTTTGATATTTCTTCCATGTTTTTTTGATTTATAACAAGTCCACTACTTATCTCATCAGTTAAATCAGATAATTTATTTGGACCTATTATAGATAGGATTGCTCCAAGAGTAGCTAGAATGATTGATATAAAAATTAGAACTCTAAAGCTTTTTAAATAAGTAAAAAGTTTTTTAATAGCACTTTTTAAATTTTTAGGCTTTTCTTTTGGACCTCTATTTCCTCTAGGCATTTTCTAACTCCTCCTTTGATAATTGTGAGTATGCAATTTCCTTGTAAACATCACAATTTTTTAATAATTCTTTATGTTTTCCCATTCCAACTACATTACCACTATCTAAAACAATTATCTTATCAGCATTCATAATTGTACCAATTCTTTGGGCTACTATAAATATTGTTGAATCTTTTGTATACTTACTTAACTCTTTTCTAAGTAAATAATCAGTTTTATAATCTAGTGCACTAAAAGAATCATCAAATATATAAATCTCAGGATTTTTAGCAATCGCACGAGCAATAGATATTCTTTGTTTTTGACCACCAGATATATTAGTACCACCTTGTGATATAACTGATTCATATTTATCACTCATTTTTTCAACAAATTCACTTGCTTGAGCAACTCTAATAGCTTCCTTTATATTTTCTTTACAAGTATCCTCTCCATATCCAACATTATAGTTTACAGAACCTTTAAATAAAACTGCTTTTTGAGATACATATCCTATTTTTTTATGAAGAGTACTTAACTTATAATCTTTAATATTAACTTTATCTATTAGTATTTCACCTTCTGTTGCATCATAGAATCTTGGAATTAAATTTATTAAAGTTGATTTACCTGATCCAGTTGATCCTATAAATGCAATACATATTCTTCACTATCAGGGTATTTAAATGAAACACCTTTAAATTCAACTTCTCCTTTTATATTATTTTCTGTATCTATTTTTCCATCTTTTATACTAATAGTTGTATCTAAAACTTCATTAATACGATTAGCTGATACACTAGCTCTAGGATACATTATAAATATAATAGCAAGCATTAAGAAAGACATTATAACTTGCATAGCATAGCTTGAAAATACAACCATATCACTAAATAGATTTATCTTATCAGCCATTAAAGCATTTTCTATTAAATATGCACCTACAAAATAAATACTAATTGTAAGCATATTCATAACTAAATACATAACCGGAGATATTATAGACATCATCTTTTGGGTGAATAGTTGAACATTTGTAAGTTCACTATTTGCACTTTTAAATTTATCTGTTTGGAATTTCTCAGCATTAAATGCACGTATTACTCTAATACCTGTTAAGTTTTCGCGAGCAATATTATTAATATTATCTATTAACTTTTGAACTACTTTAAATTTAGGTAAAACTGTAATCATTAAAACTATTACCATTAAGATTAATATAAATACGGCAATTGCTGTAATAATGCTCCACTCAAAACTTTTATTAAGTATTTTTAAAATTGCCCATATTGCTGTAATAGGAGCTTTGATTAGCATTTGAAGTCCCATAGATATAAACATTTGAATATTTGTTATATCATTTGTTGTTCGAGTAATTAAACTACTTGTCTTAAAGTTTTTAATCTCTTCCATATTAAAGTCTTCTACTTTATTAAATAGTCTTTCTCTAATTTTATATGAAAGGGTTGCTGATAACTTGCTAGTTAAATATCCAACTATTATAGCTGATATTAAGCTTCCAAATGCACAACCAAGCATAAAAAATCCTTGTTCAAGTATTTCATTAATTGTGCTATTGTCACTTTGTACAAGTCTTGTAATCTTAGACATATAATCAGGTAACTTTAAATCTAACCATACTTGTAAAACTATTAGTAAAACACTAATAAATACAAGAAAAAAATCTTTTTTATTAAGTGATTTTATTAATTTAAACATAATTAAACCTCCTCATTTATAATATTTTGTTTTATCTGCTTTGTTACTCTATAAAAAACTTTTAAATCATCTTCACTTATGTTTTTTCCAAGTGCATTATTAATTTCTTTTATTTTTCTTTTAATTAAATTTAACTTATCAATAGCATAATCAGTTAAAATAATTTCTTTTAACCTTAAATCTTCTTTAACGCTTTTTCTTGATATTAAATTATTTTTCTCCATTGTATCTAAAATACCTGATACAGTTGATCTTTTTAAATTAAGTGTTTTTTCAATATCTTTTTGATAAACTGTTTCATCTTTGGATTTACACAAATACTCTATTATTTTTACTTGTGTTGGAGATATCATGCATCTTTTTTCACATACTGCAGACCTCATCATCTTTTTTATAATTAAATCATTAATTTCTTTTATTTCAAATCCTATACTCTTCATACTTCACCTCTTTTTGTTAGGCACCTAACGATTATATCAAACTATTTATTTAATGTCAATTATAAAACTCTTGAATATAATACATATGGGAGGATGTTATGAAGAAAATATTTATACCTATTGTTCTTATTTTAGTAATTATATCAACAGCTATTTTAATTAAAAGAAAAGATGAAAATAATTCACTTAAAAAGATTAAGGTAGCTGAAGTTACTCACTCTATTTTTTATGCACCACAATATTTAGCTGATTCATTAGGTTACTTTAAAGATGAAGGATTGGATGTTGAATTTATTCTAACACCTGGTGCGGATAAAGTAACAGCTAGTGTATTATCAGGTGATGTAGATATTGGATTTTGTGGTAGTGAAGCAACTATATATGTATATAAGAATGGTGAGAAAGACTATTTAGTTAACTTTGCAGGCTTAACTAAAAGAGATGGTAGTTTCTTAGTTTCAAGAGAAAAAATTAAAAACTTTAAGGTAAGTGACTTAAAGGGAAAACACATAATAGCTGGAAGGAAAGCTGGAATGCCTGCTATGACGCTTGAATATGCAATTAATAAAAATGGACTTAAAACTACTGATATGAATTTTGATACTAGTTATGACTTTAGCGCAACAACTGGTGCTTTTATAGGTGGTAATGGAGACTTTGTTGCTTTATTTGAACCAACTGCAACTAGCCTTGTTAATCAAGGATATGGTTATATTGTAGCTTCTGTTGGAAAACTTGGAGGAGATGTTCCATATACAGCTTATAACGCTAAGAAAAGTTATATTGATAAACATTTAAAAGAATTAAAAGGATTTAAAACAGCTATTAATAAAGCCTTAAATTATATTCATAAAAATAGTGCTCATGATGTTGCTTTAAAAATTAGTAGTTATTTTCCTGATTCATCTATAAATGATTTAGAGAAAATGGTTCAAAACTATATGGATATAGATGCTTGGTATGATACTACTTATATTGATAAAAAAGATTTTGAACACATAGAAGAGATTATTAAAAATGCAAAAGAATTAGATAAATTTGTTGACTATAATAAATTAGTTAAAAACATATAAACTAAACACTTACAAATGTAAGTGTTTTTTTTAAATAAAAATAAATTATTAACACTATTCAACAAATATCAACATAACAATTATATATAATAAGCAATCACAAAGGAGGGTTTATATGACTAAACTTGAAAATAAAATATTATTTGATAATATTAAACATATTGATGAAGATGATAATGAATACTGGAGTGCAAGAGAACTTCAAAAAGTATTAGAATATACTGAGTATAGAAAATTTTTACCTGTTATAAAAAAAGCTATTGATGCATGCATAAAAAGTAATCAAAAAATAACAGATCATTTCGTCCATATGAGCGGAATGATAAATATAGCTAAGAGTGCAAAAAGAAAAGTAAATGACTATAAATTATCTCGTTATGCATGTTACCTAATTGCTCAAAATGCTGATTCTAGGAAAGAAGTAGTAGCACTTGCTCAAACCTATTTTGCTATACAAACTAGACGTCAAGAAATATTAGAAAGTGCGTATAATAAATTATCAGAAGATGAAAAAAGATTATACATAAGAAGTTTAACCAAATTGGGAAACTATGAATTAAATCAAGCCGCTTTAAAAGCAGGAGTTAAGAATTTTGATAAATTTCATAATGCTGGATATAAAGGACTTTATAATGGTGAGACTGCAAATGATATAGCTAAAAGAAAAAATCTTCGCTATAGAGAAGATATACTAGATAACATGGGAAGTGAAGAACTTGCTGATAATCTATTTAGAATAGTACAAACTGAATCTAAAATTAAAAATGAAAAAATAAATGGTCAGATAAATGCAAATAAAGCCCACTATGAAGTTGGTAAAAATGTTCGTGATGTTATAAAGAAAAATGGTGGTACTATGCCTGAGGAATTACCAACACCTAAAAAAAGTCTAAAAGAAATAAATAATAATAAAATATTAGAAACAATAAAATAACCTTAAAGGTTATTTTTTTTTAATTGATTTAAATCTTTATTTGTTTTTATTGGATAAAATTCTTTATTATCTGTCTCATATAATAACATATCATCTGCATAGTAAAATGCATCAAATATAAACTTTTCAAATTTAAATGATTCAATTTCTTTATCTTTATCTATTTTAGTTAGCTTATATGCTCTATGATATTTAAGATTAATTTTAGAAAACTTTTCAATTAAATCTATATGTATTAAATGATATGAAATGTTTTTATATCTATATAAGTATTCACCATTTACTAATTTATTAAAAAACTTACCTATATAACCCAAAGGTAACATATAAGGTCTTTTATTATATTTTATAAATATCCATTCATTTGGTTTATCTAGCTTAATAGTTTTAGATGATAATTTATATTTTTTAGCTATAGTTGCTCCTATAAAGTCAAAATCAATTAAATTATTTAGAGGATTATCTATATTAACAAATAAAACATATTCAATATTATTTAATTTCATATCATTTATTAAATTATTTCTTTTTAAAGACTTAAATACATCTCCATTACCATTTGGTCCCATTAATATAGATTTTCTCTCTTTTATTACTTTTCCACTTTTATTTAAAATAGGAAGTTCATCTTGAATAAAAAATTTAACTTTATCTTGTGGATAACTAAAGAAATTATTACTTTTAAAAAAGTTTTGTGTGGAATTGTTGTTATTTTTTGATGTCATGATATATATAGGAATTTCTATATTTAATTCATTATTAATTTTTTTTAAATTATCAACATATATTTCAAATAAAGATTTATCATTTATTTTAATGCAACCTTTTGGAATATCAAATCCTAGTCTACTACCCATTCCACCTGCCATAATAACTACTGCATACTTTCTACTTTTAACAAATTCAACTCCTATACTTCTATATTTATCTGTTTTTTTTATTAAATTTAAAAAGCTTACATTTAAAGGATTAATCACTTCATCTTTAAATGATTTTTTATATAATATTTTTGTTTTTATAATTTTAAATATATTCATAAATTACCTCATTAATTTAAGAGACTTCTCTATTTTCTCTTTATCTCTTGGAGAATATGGTATAAGTGATTCACGCTCTTTTTTTAAAATATCTAAATAGACCTTTTTTAACGTTTCTTTATATGGAACATACTTAATTCTTGCATATAAAAAGTCATTCATATTTTCAATAGTTAGATACGTTAAAATAGGATCTATTATAGTTTCTACCTTATCATTAAAACATGTCATGTGACTATGTTCACCCGCACTACCAACATTTATAATTACTTTTTCATCACCTTCTAAAATGACATTGTTCATAAGTAGTTTAAACTCATTATCTTTAACTCTTCCAACATAGCTTTGATGTGTATGAGCACACAATACTACCTCATTATCACTCTTAAACATTTCATTTGGATCAGTTATTATTTTGTCTTTATAAGGCGTCAATTCATTTTTTAAAAATAATGGATTAAATATTTTATCTAATGAGTTTGGTGTTGCATGAAACATGTTAAAATTTACATTATTTAGTTTCATATTATAACTAAGTGGTAGATTATCTAAATATTCAATTCTACTAAGTCCTAGTTTTCCTCTTGCATATTTATATCTCTCATCATTAGCTACTAAATCATCACAATTACCTTTTACTACAATAGAACAATTCTCTTTAATAGCATCTACACTCTCTTTTGGATAAAAATACTTAGTTACTAAATCACCTAAACAAATAATTTCATCAACACCATTTATCTCCATATCTTTAAGTACTAACTCTAGAGCATCTATATTTGCATGTACATCAGATATTACACCTATCTTTGACATATAATCACCTATTTAATTTTATTCATCTTACTTTAATTTAGACTATATTAATTATCAGTGGTAATAATGATTCATAAAATAAGTTAGAAAGGAGATATTTTATGAATGATAATTTAAATTGTTGTGATGATAGATGTGGTAGAAATTTAGAACGTGTATATGAAAAAATTAAAAGAGATAGAAAATGTCTAAACGGTATGAGTCAAGTAATTATAGGACCTACTGGACCTACTGGTCCTGCAGGACCTGCTACTATCACTATTGGTACAACAACAACTGGAGCAGCTGGTACTGATGCACTTGTTACAAATGTTGGTACTGATGAAGATGTTATTTTAGACTTTACTATACCTGAAGGTGAAATTGGACCTACTGGTCCTGCTGGCATTGATGGTGTTGACGGAGCTACTGGCCCTACTGGACCTGCTGGTCCTGCTGGAGAAATTGGTCCTACTGGTCCTGCTGGTATTGATGGTGTTGACGGAGCTACTGGTCCTACTGGTCCTACCGGTCCTACTGGTCCTGCTGGAGAAATCGGTCCTACTGGTCCCGCTGGTATTGATGGTGAAACACCAACACTTACAATTGGTACAGTTACAACTGGGGATCCTGGTACTGATGCTGCAGCAACTATTACAGGAACTGCGCCTAACTTTGTCCTAAATCTAACAATTCCACAAGGTCCAACTGGTCCTACTCCATAAATATGAAAAAATACAAAGTTTGTGTATATGCCATAAGTAAAAATGAAGAAAAACATGTAGATAAATGGTATGAATCAATGAAAGAAGCAGATGAAATATATGTCCTAGATACAGGCTCAACAGATAATACTGTTAAAAAATTAAAAGAACATAACATTCATGTTAAAGAGCACATTATTACACCTTGGAGATTTGATAAAGCAAGATGTGAGTCACTTTCTATGGTACCAATGGATGCTGATATATGCGTATGTACTGATTTAGATGAAGTATTTAATCCAGGATGGAGAGATGAACTTGAGAAAACATGGAATACTTATACAACTAGATTAGCTTATAACTATAATTGGATATTAGATGAAAATAACACGCCAAAAGTTAATTTTTACATTGAAAAAATACATAGTCGAGACGATTATATTTGGATTCATCCTGTACATGAAACATTAAAATATATTGGTAATAAAAAAGAAATAAAAGTATATACTGACAATATTACAGTTAATCATTATCCAGATAAAACAAAATCTAGATCTAATTATTTACCCTTATTAGAACTATCAGTAAAAGAAGATCCTGAAGATGATAGAAATATGCATTATTTAGGAAGAGAATATATGTATTATAGAAAATGGAATAAAGCAATAGATACGCTAATTAAACATTTAAATTTAAAAAGCGCGACATGGAAAGATGAGCGATGTGCATCAATGAGATTTATAGCTCGTTCATATAAAGCATTAAAAAGATATGATGAGGCAAGAATGTGGCTAGATAAAGCAATAAAAGAAGCTCCATATCTACGTGATAGTTTTGTAGAACGTGCTCTTTTAGAATATAAGTTAGGTAATTATAAAGATGTAATATTTTACTGTAATGAAGCTTTAAAAATTAAAACACATTATAAATCATATATAAATGAAGTATTTAGCTGGGATCATACTATTTATGATTTATTATCAGTTGCTTACTTTTATGAAAACAATTATAAAGAGGCTTTAGAATGTATTGATAAAGCAATTAAAATAAGTCCAAATATTAAAAGACTAAAGGATAATAAAAAAATAATATTAAAGGAAATAAACAAATAATTTATTTCCTTTTTTTAGTTTATTCACATATTCAAATAATTATATAAAACATATTATAAATTAGCTAGGAGGTATATAGTGGATATTTTAAAAATTAAAAACTTAAAAAAAATATACCATACTAAAGATGCTGAGATAGAAGCTGTTAAAGATTTCTCTTTTAATTTAAAAGAAGGAGAATTTGTATCTATTGTAGGGCCTAGTGGATGTGGGAAGTCAACAATTTTATCTATACTATGTGGATTACTTGATAAATCAGAAGGTAGTATTGAATATAGCAAAGATAATAATATTGGATATATGTTACAAGATGATAGTCTACTTGACTTTAGAACCATTTATAAAAACTGTCTACTTGGACTTGAGATAAAGGGTGAATTAACAAGTTCAAATAAAGAATATGTAATGAATTTACTTAAAACATATGGACTTAAAGATTTTATTAATAGTTATCCAAGTAGTCTATCAGGAGGTATGAGACAAAGAGTTGCTTGAATAATTTATAGACATTTTATGTTCCAAATAATCTTTATATCTCGTGTATTTAAACTATTAATTGGACCAATATATATCTTTTCAATGAATTCATCTACAATATATCTATTTAATGTTTTTATTTTATGATATTTATTTAAATCAATTTTTTCAGAATATTTTTTTATTTTTAACTCTAATTCATTTATTTGATTATTGATTTTATATAATTCTTGATTAAATGTTTTAAGTAATTCTTTAAACTGGTTATTATTTATAATCCCCTTTACTTTATCTATATAAATATTTTTTAAATACTCTTTATTATTCATTTTTTGTTTTGTTATTTTTTCTTTTGTTTTTTTTAATAATTCTAATGTGTTAGACTTATATCTTTTTTTTAATTCACATTTTAATAGTGATATATCAAAGTTTTTCATAAGAATGTTATTAATACATTCTAATATTATTTTCTCTAAACAATCATATCTAATTGATTTTTTATTTATACAATTTTCACATACTAAGTAACTATGATTTTTAGAATTTTTCTTTCTTAATTTTTTATTACAGGTTTCACAAAAAACTTTACCTGAAAATATATGTACCATATTTGTTTTTGTTGATATCTTTGATCTTTTTTTTATTTCTTCTTTTACTTTATAAAATGTTTTTGAATCTATAATAGCATCATGCGTATTGCATCTTTTAATCCACATACTTTTATCTTTATTAATTATTTTATGATTTTTATAACTAATTGTAGTTCTCTTTCCTTGAACTAAGTTTCCAATATATACCTCATTTGTTAAAATTGTTTTTATTGCATTACTAGACCACTTTATATCACATCTATTCTTATTACTTACAACATTTAGTTTTACGCCTTTTTTATATTTATAATAAGAAGGACTTGGAATATTTTTATAATTTAATATATCTGCAATTTTTTTATATCCATATCCTTTTAAATACAAATTAAATATATCTTTTACAATTAAACTTGCATCATAATCAATTTCTATTTTGTTATTATTTGTTTTAGATACTAAGTATCCATATGGCGCAAAAGGAGAAATATACTCGCCTTGTTGCATTTTTGATTTAAAAGCACTTCTTATATTATTTGATACATCCTCTAAATACCACTCATTTACAAGTCCATTTATTTGTCTTGATTTCTTATTACCGGGATTGGATGTATCAGCATTATCAGCAATACTTATGAATCGAACATTCCATTCTAAAAAATAGTTATGAAGATATTTTTCTATTATTTCCATATCTCTTGAAAATCTTGATTGACTCTTACATAATACTATATCTATTTTGCCATTTTTACAATCATTAATTAGTCTTTCAAATTCGGGTCTATATGTTCCAGCTCCAGATAAATCTTCATCACAATACTCATCAACTAAGATAAAATTATTATGTATGTTTATATAATCAATTAATAAGTTTCTTTGATTTTTAATGCTCTCACTAAAGTCACTCGTTTTTTCTCTATCCTCATCAGATAATCTATAATATGTTCCTACTCTATATATCTTGTTCATTATTTTGCTCCATAAATAATATATAATTTATCAGTTTTATATTTACTATTTTTTTTATATCCTGATTAGATATTTCAGGTATAACATTTATAATATTATATTTCATTTAATCACCCTAATTAAAAATATGAAAAAACAAGAGTTTTTTTACTCTTGTTTTAAATATATTACACGATATTCTTTATTATTTATTACTTCCGTTGTATATATAGTAGTTGCATTATCTTCTATTGATGTTACATTACCATTTACAGTATGAATTAAACCTTTTATTGTACCATCATAAAAACTAAATTGACTTGCATTATTAACACCATATGTTTCTCCTTTTAATATAGGAGTTGTTATGTCAATTGTTCCATTTTTAATACCTATATATAACTCTCCTGATAAATTTTTAACTGCCTCTTGTTTTAAAGATACAATTGTTCCACCGGTAATATATGTTTTACCTATTTTATTATTAGTATTTTGATTTTGTACTGCAGCTCTTACTGATGAAGAGTTATTTAAATAAGCTGTTCCAGTGATAGTTAACGTACCACCATTATTATATATAGCTTGTCTTTGACCTGCTGCAACAATAGATCCACCAGATATTATAAATTCACCTTCTTCATTATTTACTGCAGCATTATTTTCAGATAGAGTTGTTAATCTACCACTTATCATAGTTACTTTTCCATAGTTAGTTATAACAGCTCTATTATCAATACTTGATAATGTATAATCACCAAATTTAAATGTTATAATTTTATTACTATCTACAATAACATTTTCATATGTATCTTGAAGAATGGTTATTTCTGTTGTTGTAAAAGGACTTGCTGCATCAATAGCATCTTGTAATGTATGATACTTATTACCTGTTTCTTCAATTTGAGCAATTTTAATAGTACTTGTCTTTTTCCAATGAGCAAATAATTCCATATTATCTGTTACAACTGTATCTAAACCAACTTTTTCTCCTCCATGTAAGCGAGTATACCATCCAATAAATGTATAATCATCTTTTGTCGGAACAGGAAGAACTCCAAGTAAAGAATTTTTTTCATACTGTCTTGTTGTTTCATTAACAGTTCCTTCATTTGGATTAAATGTAACAATTTTTGCTTTATCAAGAATTACAGTATGATATAATACCTCATCAATTAATTCTGTCTCATATAAAGGACTATAATCATCTTCCAAATTATATAGTCTAGATTTAACATTTACTGAATCGGTTTTTCCTTTTATAACTCCATCATAAAAAGAAATATTTTTTGTAGTCTCTAAACCAAATGTATCACCAATTATTAATGGACTTGATATATTAACACTACCATCTTTTGTACCAATTGTTAAAGTTCCTTTATTATATATACCCGAATAGTTCTCTGATATATATGTTCCACCTAATATTGTTAAATATCCACCTTCATTATGAACAGAAGCTCTAATAGAACTAGAGTTTTTTACATATAAACTACCACCTAATTCTGCATTTCCACCTTTTATATATATTGATTGCTTCTCACCTGTTGCAATTACTTTACCATCAAATATTTTAAGTTCTGCTCCACTATAATTATTAATTGCACCTTGTGTTGAATCGCATAATAAATTGGCATTTTGAATTGTTAATAAACCATAATTTTCTATTATTGGTCTTTCTGTAATATTAGTTACTTTATAACCCTGAAAGTTCAATTTAATTTTTTGATTAGAATTTATTTTTAAGAGTTCTTGTCTCTCACGTAAGACAAATATTGTTTTTTCAACTCCATTAGCCTCAACATTATCAATTGCTTCTTGAATAGTATTATAATATGTATAATCTATTTTAGCAGCTTTATTTATTGGATTAAATTCAAAATTTAGTTCAAAAGGATATTCAGTATGTGAACTATCATATGAACCATCTTTATATTTAATAACTAAATATAACTCCTTAACTGCCCCTAAATTACATTCATTGTTTGTATTACAAAGTACTTCACCTAAATTATAATCAACTAATTCATATGTTAAATTAGGGTTTAATCCTGTAATATTATCAAGTTGCATTTCACTTGATAAAAATACAGTAATATCTACTTTATATGTAACAGTAGAATCTATATTAGGTAAATCAATTAAACCATTTATTCTATCAACGTTGTAATCTTCTGACTTACTTATTCCACCATTACTTGTACTTGATAATTCCAAATTAGTAATTCTTACATCTGCTTTTGGAGATACAAGTACTGTAGGACTTTCAAATACATCAACAGATGACATAGCACAATAACCAACTGATAAGAAACACATGATAAATGTAAGTACAATGACAATTGTATTATATGTAATATTTTTTCTTTGTTTTCTTTTTTTAAATTTCATTATTAGAACCATCCAATTCAGATTCTCTTATTACACAAATATAGAAAACATTACCATCAATTACAAAGAACTTACTACATATATCTTTTTCTTCTAAATAACTAATTGGTTTTTTAAGATTGTCACTTAAATCTAATAACTCATCAAAATTCTTAACTTCAATAATATCATATTTTTCTAAATCAGGAAGTTCTTTAACATCAACAATTATTCTATCATATGCTCTTAATATTTTGCTTATGTATTTATTATATGTATTATTACGTTTATTATGTCCTAGTAATGTTTTATATAACTCAAATAATGTAAAACATAAAAATACAAATAAGATAAAACTCTCTAATAAGAAATATTTATTTTTAAGTATTAATCTTGACTCAATATTAATTTCTTTTTGACTATTTGCTTCTTTATTGTCTACTGTAACATTTACTTCTTGTTTAGAAAGAGGAATTGTAACAATTGATTTACTTTTGTGATCAACTTTATATCCTAAACTTTTATTTGTTTTAGCATTAACCTCTAAATAAACTTCCAAATAACTTATTGTGTTTATTGCATAGTTAGCTCTAAACTTACTTGATAAATCATTATAATAATTATAATCAATTATAATATTTTCATCTATTGCATATTTTTTGGCTTTTTCTACATCTCTTTCAATTGAGTCAGTTAAATCATATTCTTTCTCATAAAAAGATGTTTCGTCATTTTGACTTTTTATTACCAGTTTACCAATAATTTTATAATTAAAATTTAAATCTTCTTTTCTACTAATATTAAATAAGTAGTGATAATCAATACTTATTTTATCAACTAAGCTAGCAACATATGCCATTCCTTTTTCCAAATAGCTTGTTTCATAAAAAGTATTATCTTTTAAGTAAACTTTATAGTCTACTGTACCTTTTTCACTATATTTAATTGTATCTTTCTTTGTAACAGCAAATGACATTGAAAGAAAAATACTTAAACCAATAATCAATATAACTATAATTAATAAAAATGAAACTATTTTAGCATAATATCCAAAATTTTTCTTTTTATTTATTTTATTATTCAAGTTATGTGTAAATCCTTTTATATCCATACAATTCATACTCCTTTACTTCCTACTTAACCATACAGCAGGATAACCAATATGTGATAGTTTAAATTTTACTTTTCCTATAATCATTTCATTTTCAACAACGAATTCATCAATACTTTTATTACTATCACCTTTTGTATAATAGTACTCATCACCATCTATATCAACAATTTTATTTATTCTATGAATAATTATTTTATTATTTTTTTTATAGGCAATTATGTCACCTCGTTTATATGTACTACTATTTTGATCAAGTACAACTAAATCTCCAACTTCAAGTGAAGGTAACATGCTTTCACTAGCAACTACAACTGCATAATATCTAAAGTAGCCACTAAATAAATAGGCAAGTACTATTGTTAATGTAACAGGAACAAAATAATCATTTATTTTTCTTTTAAAATAAACTCCATGTTCAATATATTCATTTTTCATTACATAAAAGTTTTCAATTCTAAATGCAAAAAGTATAGGTGTAATCATATTTATCATTGATGACATAAATTCATTTGGATTTGGAACATAAGGAATTATATATGGATATAGTTTAAATATTAAATCAAATATAATAATTGGCTTATAACCACAATCCCTTATAACAAATGAAAATGCTAAATTCTTAGATATAATTGGAATAAGTGTAAATGTTAAATATCTAATTACATCCTGTTTTGAATATAAACCTATATTTGCAATATAGAATGATAAATCCATTAATACAAATAAAAATACAGTCAAAAACATACACAATTTACTTTTACCACATTTTCTCATCATATTATATCTTAAAATTTCTCTTAGTATTATATAAATAATAGCCGGAACAATTCTAAATGTTAAATTATAAAAGTTAAAATAATTTCCTGTTTTAGTTAAACCTACTATTAATCCTAATAAATAATATACAATAAAAAATGATGATACAAAGACAATTGTTTCAAAGATTACATTTCCTTCATATTTAACATAGTTTTTTTCAAATATAAAATAATATTTAAAAAATATAATTGTTAAAATTAAAAAAGTAGCAATAAGATGGGTGGAGAAAAAATGAGTCATCATCATATTTATAGATAAAATAATTATCAAAAATATTGTAAAAATAATAAATTCTTTATTTTTTATTTTCATTTTTTATCCTCCTAAATCTTATAAATCAACTGAATCATAATTTAGTGTTACGCTTGGTAATGTTACATCAAAGTCACCATCAGCAAGTTCACTACCGGTTTCATAAGTAATTACAATAGTAATTTCTTCATTAGCTTCTTTACCAAGTTCATGTCCTGATATATCAGTTACTGAAGTATTAGTGGCTGTTTCATCACCTACTTTAACGCTATAAGTAATTCCATCACAAGCAGCTGCTACCATTGTTTCACTTGTACCAGTTTTTGCAGTACAAGTTTTACTTCCAGAAAAATTAATACTATTTAAATAAGCTAAATATTTTCCAGTATTATGTGCATATACTTTGTATGTTACTGATTGACCAGGTTCAGTAAAAGTAACATGCATATTTTCAAGTTTTGGTGCATCAGTACTATTGTCAATAGTTCCATCTGTTGCAGTAAAATCAGCTACAGTTTTATTTAATTCTGGTACAACAGGATTATTTACAACTGAAGTTGAGCTAGAAGATAGTACTACACTAAATGAAGAACTATCAGGTTTTACTGCAGATGAAAATGAAATTGAAAGAGTATTAGATAATGTTGCATATGAAAGTGCAACAACAACAAAGCCAACTACAATAGCTATGATTGTTAAGACATCTCTTTTACTTCTTCCTCTACCTCTGTTCATGTCTTCACCTCCCTACATATTGTAATTGTAGTTTAAATAATCCATTCTATTCTGTCTAGACTATACTACAATTACATTATATCACTATTTTTTACTTTGAGTTAACAAAATAATATTTTTTATTTGCTTTACGCAAAAAATGTCTATAAATTATTCAAACAGTTGCTTTAATTAGGACACTCGCAATAAAGCCTGATATTTTGCTTTTAGATGAACCTTTTAGCGCTCTTGATTATCAAACAAGGCTTAAAGTTTCTGATGATGTTTATAAAATACTTAAACGCGAGAAAAAAAGTGCGATTATGGTTACTCATGATTTAGCTGAGGCAATTAGTATGTCAGATAGAGTAATTGTTATGTCTAATAGACCAAGTAAAATTAAAAAAATATATGATATAAAACTAACTGGTAAGTCAACTCCAATTAATAATAGAAAAACAAAAGAGTTTTTAGAGTACTATGACATGATATGGAAGGATATTGATCAAAATGTATAGTAAAGAACATATTAACTACTTAAAAAAAGAAAGAAAAAAGAATTTAACAATTAGATTTTTTCAAATTATTATTATTCTTTTATTTATCTTTATATGGCAGTTATCTGCTGATTTAAGACTTATTAATACTTTTATAACATCAAGTCCTAAAAACATTATAAATACACTTATAACTTTAAGTCATGAGGATTTATTTGAACATATATTTATAACTGTTTATGAAACTTTATTTAGCTTTTCTCTAGGTACTATAATTGGTCTTTTTATAGCTGCAATTCTATGGTGGAATACTTACTTATATAAAATATTTGATCCATATTTAACTATTTTAAATAGTCTTCCTAAAGTTGCCCTTGGACCTATTATTATAATATGGTGTGGTTCTGGAATGAAATCTATTATTTTAATGGCTTTACTTATCTCTGTAATTATAACAATTATAAATATTACATCAGCATTCAAAGAAGTAGACTCAAATAAGATAAAACTATTTAAATCTTTAAAGGCATCTAAAAGACAATTATTCTTTAAACTAATATTACCTGATTCACTTAAGAGTATAATAAGTAGTTTAAAAATAAATATAAGCATGTCATTAATAGGAGTTATTATGGGTGAATTCTTAGTTTCTAAAAAAGGAATTGGATATTTAATTTTATATGGCTCTCAAATCTTTAATTTAAATTTAGTCATGACTGGTATTATTGTATTATCTATTGTTGCAGCTATAATGTATTATATAGTTCTTTATATAGAAAAAAAACTAACTAGAACATAGTTAGTTTTTTTAGTTTAATTTATCTGTTGCTTTTGCATTTAAATCTAAGTCAGCTCTTCTACCTAATTTATATGCATAATATCCAGCAGCTCCTATCATTGCAGCATTATCTGTACAAAATTCCATTTTAGGAATAGTTAAGTTAAATCCCTTTTCACTAGCTAACCTAGTAAATTCATCTCTTATTCCTTTATTAGCAGATACGCCACCTGCAATAATTAAGTTATTAACACCATACTCCTTCATAGCTCTTAGAGTTTTTTTAGTTAATATTTTAACTACTCTATTTTGATAAGAACAAGCTAAATCTTCTTTTCTTATTTCATGTTTCTTTTGTTTTTCATTATGATTTAAATTTATTACTGCACTTTTAAGTCCACTAAATGAGAAGTTATAAGTATCATCATCAAGTGGTAGAGGTAGATCATATGTATCATTACCCTCATGAGCAAGTTTATCAACCTTAGGTCCTCCTGGATACTCTAATTTAAGTACACGAGCTACTTTATCATATGCCTCTCCTACAGCATCATCAAGAGTTCCACCAATCTTCTCAAAACTATAATCTTCCTTCATATAAACAAGTTCAGTATGTCCACCACTTACAACAAGTGCCATTAAAGGAAATTCCATTGAACGTTCTAAGTTATTAGCATATATATGTCCTGCTATATGATGAACTGGAATAAGTGGTTTATTATATACGAAAGAAAGTGTTTTAGCAGCTTCTACTCCAACAAGTAGTGATCCTATTAAACCTGGTCCATAAGTAACAGCAATAGCATCTACATCTTCCATTTTCATATGTGCTTCATCTAATGCTTGTTCAATTACAATAGTTATATTTTCAACGTGTTGACGGCTTGCTATTTCAGGAACAACTCCTCCATATAATTTATGTGTATCTATTTGAGTTGATACAACACATGATAATTTTTCATGACCATTTTTAATAATTGCAACACTAGTCTCATCACAACTAGATTCAATCGCAAGTATATAAGTATCTTTCATTTTATCACCAACTTCTAATCATCAATATTGCATCTACTGCACCATAATAATTTTTACGGATTGCAGCATTTTTAAAATTATTTTTTTCATAAAATTTAATTGCTGATGTATTATCACTTCTAACTTCAAGTGTAATACTGTTTATATTAGATTCATTTAACAATCTAATCATTTCATTTAAAAGATTAGTTGCTATATTTTTATTTCTATATAAAGGATCTACATAAATATATTCAATCTCAGCTTTATCATAAATGGAATCATAATTCAAAAAACCAACTATTTTATCATCAGTCTCATAAATAAGCCAATTTGTATAAACATTATCGCTATATTTAACACTAAATTCACTTTCAACTAATTCATAAAGATACTTTAATTCATCACTATTAGGCTTTCTTATCATTTAACTTTTCTTCCGCTTCTGTTTTCTTTAAATAATTTGGATTAACTAAATGTGGATTAATCTCTTCAAATTTACATTTATTTAGTATTTTTTCTACATCAATTACAGGTTTTTCAACACCTTCTAATTTGTCATATGATACAAATGATATATCTTCTTTTTTGTATTCTTTCTTAACAAGTTTTTTTAAATCATCTAAAAGAATATATTGATCATCTATTTGGGATTTTAAGTTCTTGTTATATATTCCAGCATATACATATCCTCTTCTTGCGTCGATTAAAGGAATAGTATAGCGCGTTTTAGAACCACTAGCTATTACTGCAAGTTCAGATACAGTATAAATAGGCTTATTTATTGACCATGCAAGAGTTTTAGCTATTGTCACACCTACTCTAATACCAGTGAATGATCCTGGACCATTTACTACATATATATCATCAATGTCATTAACAGTTAAGGAAACAGAATCAAGAGCTTCTTTTATTTTAGGTAATACCCTGCTAGATAAGTCATTATGAGCTTCACTATCATCAAAATATAATTCTTGTTTATCTTTATAAATACCTACAATTAGTCTAGATGTAGTTGTATCTAAAAATAATGAAATCATAATACTGCCTCACATAAATCTTCATATTTTTTACCATGTGGAATAAATGTAATTGAACGTTTATTTTCATCAACTACTTTAAATTTAATATCAAGTCTCTCCTCTGGTAAAATATCTTCAATAGTACTAGCCCATTCAATAACTACGACTCCACCTTTAGTGAAATAATCCTCAATTCCAACTCCATCAATCATACCATCTAGGCGATATACATCCATATGATATAAAGGAAGTTCACCTTCATATTCCTTAATGATAGTAAATGTTGGAGATGTAATTGGCTCAGTTATACCAAGTGCATTCGCAATACCTTTTGTAAACATAGTTTTTCCACTTCCAAGTTCACCATCTAAGCATAGTATCATATTTGGAAATTTTTCAGCTTCAAAGTTTTGAGCAAGTTCAAGTGTCTCAAATTCGTCTTTTGTAATTATTTTATATTCCATTTTAATCACCTAATTAATTATAACAAAAAACACCTTATAAATTCAATATAATAGCCTAAAAAGGTTCCTTATATGATAATTTAAACATTAATATGTAAATTAGTATTTGTAGGTAATATATAAAAAAAGCACTTAAAAAATAAGTGCTTTTAATAAACAAAAAAAAGAATTGGCAACTTCCTATTTTC